>NZ_JAEQCF010000007.1:14732-256106 GCF_020738625.1 Microcoleus sp. PH2017_09_SFU_O_A | reverse complement strand
AATCTTGACTCCAGGCAAGTCTAATAGATAGTCTAAATAAAAGTCCATGACAGTAAATGTATTGTTTGTTACATTATACACCATAAAGTCAGGAGAGCCCTATGACAGAGCGATCGCTCACAGCATCCCAGGCAGGAATCGAAAAAGCAACAATTGCTCTCACAGGCAAAGGCTGGAGTCGCCAAGACTTAGCCGATCGTGTTACGATCGGGGAAGGCAAAAAGTCAAAGACAGGCATCGATATTCAAGCAATTCATAAGTTTTTTACCCAGAAGGCTGTCAGTCGCCAGTATTTTGTGGGAATTTGCAAGGCTTTAGGATTGGATTGGCAAGATATTACAAATCCCAATACAACTACGCGGGGTTCAGAAACCGGGTTTTTTCACAGAAAAGACGCGTTACAGCCCACAGATTCGGTGAAAAACCCGGTTTCTTCGATCGCAGTGGATAATTCCAACCACAATAATCCGTTTATTCCCCAACATGGCAAGATAGACGATCCGCGACATTTCTTTGGTAGAAAGCGAGAAATACGGCGGGTGTTTGAGACGCTGAATAGTGGTAGTAGTGTTGCAATTATTGGCGAAAGGGCGATCGGCAAAAGTTCCCTCCTACAAGCCCTTTACCGAGAAACCCCAACTGAACTCCGTCATCCGCGCCAACCCATTTACCTTAACTTAAATAATGTTTATGATGAACATGACTTTTACGATGCTTTGTGTGGCGAAGCGGGTATCGAGACAGTCAAAGGATATCAACTAAAACGGGCTCTAGAATCGCACCGATTCCTGTTGCTTTTAGATGAAGTCGAGAAAATGACCTGGGATGGATTTACGAACCAAGTACGCGGCCAATTGCGGGGTTTGGCCGAGGGAACCGATGCACCTTTGCGTCTAGTTGTCGCCGCCTGCACCTCTCTCGATACCCTGTTTCCTGACAGTCAAGACAAAAATATGACATCTCCTTTCAAAGGAATTTGCATTGAGGAAAATCTGAAGCAATGGGATGAAAAAATCAGCCGCGAATTTATTATTAGTCGCCTCCAGGCTGACTGGTTAACACCTGTTGACAAACCCGTGAGTTTTACAGAGGCAGAAATTGTGGAGTTAATTGCCGAAAGTAACGGCTATCCTCAGAAATTGATGCAATTGTGCTATCAAACTTACGATCGTTATCTCAATGATTCTAAATCACCCTAAAATATTATATAAAATATGATAGATCCGCAATCGCACAATCCAATATCTCGTAGGGGCAGGTTCACCAACAATAATCGCCTAAAACAGACAATCTCATAAACCTGCCCTCCCCAGCCAAGATTCACTAGACTATATAAATTGATAGATATGCGATCGCACAATCCAATATCTCGTAGGGGCAGGTTCACCAACAATAATCGCCTAAAACAGACAATCTCAAAAACCTGCCCTCCCCAGCCGAGATTTATATTCACATTTATCTCGTAGGGGCAGGTTCACCAACAATAATTGGCTAAAACAGACAATCTCATAAACCTGCCCTCCCCAGCCAAGATTCACATTTTACCAATAAATTCGCGGTACATTTATTTGGTTGGTGGGGTGGGGGCGGGTTTAGGAAATTGTTGATTTTTGTCATGAATGGTTGGCGAACCCGCCCCTACAAGAATCGTGGTTGATTTACTGGATACGATACTTAATCACCCATATTTAAATTCATTCATACCCACCTATTTATGAGTCAAAACCATCCCCCTATTCCTCGCTTAGATTTAGCTCCTAAACTGAAACGTCCTCTTTCTTTGTGGAATCCTTTAGACTACCTGCGATTATTATATTGGGTGTTTTACTTCCCTCAAGCTTTGCGGTGGTATGAGTCTACCTTTGGTGGTGAATCTAGCTTAAAAGATGCCAAAAGCTGGCGAGAAAAGTGGGAATGGTTGCGTCAAAATGCTGTCCAGCGTCAGTTAATTCTACAAGCCTTGGTGTTAATCATTGTTATCCTTATAGGCTTGAGTAGACTTTTGGGGGAAATAGGCATTTCTATCGATTGGGACGTGGCGTCCGCCGTGGGGTTGGGTGTGATGTTCGGGGTGGTGTTAGTGGGATCAGTCCTGTTGTTAGGTGTGGCGTCAGGGGTGGCATCAGCCGTGGTGTTAGTCGTGGGGCCAGTCCTGGCATCAGTCCCGACATCAGGCGTCGCGTCAGTGGTGGTGATGGGCGTGACGTTAGGTGTGGGGTTAGTCCTGGAAGTTCTGATCAGGTCAGGTTTTGGGTTTGGCGTGATGTGGGGCGTGGGGTGGGGCGTGATGTTCGGCGTGGGGCTGGGCGTGATGTGGGGCGTGGCGTCAGCCGTGGTATGGGGCATGGGGTGGGACGTGGCGTCAGCAGTGGAGTGGGGCGTACCGTCAGCCGTGGCATTGGGCGTGGGATTCGGCGTGGCGTCAGCCGTGGCGATCGCACGTCCTGAAAATTGGCTTTTCGCTGTACCGTTCACTCTACTCCAGCGTCAACACCAAAATAGACAATTTCCTCACATTACCCCACTTCCCCTTCCCTACCTGTCTTCTCAAATAGCTAATTGGCTGAGGCTGGATTGGCAAACAGGATTGCATAACACTAACGAACTACTAAAATTTACCCTTCAGTTTATCCCAGTTGTTAAAGCTATAAATCGCGTGCTAGCAGAGACCCCAAAAGAACAACTGATCTATCGAGTCGCTCAATTATCAGAAGATCCTTATGATTGGAATTTAGTGCGTTTTGCCTCAGTTTCTCTCAGTGAAGTAATGAAGTCAAAAGTAGTAGCAGGTTTTTTCATCATCGCACCTTGGAAACAGCAAATTCAAGCTCGATTTCAAACAGAAATACGTTTAAATACTCCTGCCCGTGCCTCTGCTGCTGGTTTCTGGTATCTCCATCAACAAGAACCAGACAAAGCTACAGAAGCTTTTACTGTAGTGCGAGATTTGCTTTATGGAGAGGAGATGCTTACCTTAGCGCAAATTCTCACCGCTTTTGACCAAACAGCAGAACTAGCCGAAATTGCTTCCCTGCAACTGCCACCTTCCCCAAATCCACCTCGGCTGCGCGAGACTACTTGGCAAGCAATTGCTTCTCTACGACGGGTAATTGCCGATGTTCAAGTCGTCCAGAATAGCGTATCTCGTTCTGCCCGTTCCCTTGCCCTCAACCGAGCCTTAGGTCAGCTTGGAACTCTCTTAAATCAGTCAAATATCATACCAAAAACTGAAAGAATTTTAATCCTTAAAATAGTCATAAAATGGGTAGATATATTACTGCAAGTCACAGGTAAAATCGGAGATATTTCAATTACTCAACCGGTCACTAATCCCTATGTAATTGGCGATCCAGTCCAAGGCAATCTATTTGTCGGCCGCGAAGATATCATCAGAGAGCTAGAGGAATTGTGGGTAAAGGGAAATAACCTGCAATCTGTGGCTCTCTACGGTCATCGGCGGATGGGGAAAACTTCGATTTTGTTAAATGCTACCAACTGCTTAGGAGCAAAGGTACAGGTGGCTTATGTCAATTTGCTGCGGGTGGGAGATTGCTCTGAGGGAGTCGGCGAACTACTAATATTCATCACCGATGCCATTGCCAAAACGGTCAAGATTGCACCTCCAGCCGATCGCGATTTACTCAATCTACCCTATCTCACCTTTGGACGCTACATCGAACAAGTAGTAGCAAATATAGAAAGTGGATTGATCGTTGCTTTAGACGAGTTTGAAAAAATTGAAGAATTGATTAAGGCTGGGAAAATCAATCCAGATTTTATCGGCTTTTTGCGAGGAATACTGCAAATGAGTTCTAAAGTTGCCTTAGCTTTTGCTGGATTGCACACCTTGGATGAAATGACCGGAGATTATTTCAATCCTCTTTTTGCTAGCATTATCCCCATCCGAGTTGGTTTCCTGAGTCTAGGTGCAACTCGCCAAGTTTTAGCCAATCCCGATGATGACTTTATCCTAGACTATAAACCCGAAGCACTCGATCGCATTTATGAACTAACTCACGGCCAACCCTACCTCACGCAACTGGTAGGATTCCTGTTAGTACGCCACTACAACGATCGAGTATTTGAAATGGGACGCCCCCGCGATCCAATGTTTACCGTAGAAGATGTAGAAACAGTCATCAATGACCCGGAATTTTTCACCAGAGGTCGCTACTATTTTACAGGAGTTTGGGGTCAAGCAGCGGAAGGCGCACCGGGACAACAAGAGATTTTAACAGCATTAGCACCTCACTTACAAGGCATGAATTTCGACAGGCTGAGTACAGAAATAGGGATGGATGAAACAAGTTTACAGGAAGCATTAAAAACTCTGGAACGCCACGATGTTGTTAAAGAAATTAATGGTTGCTACTGTATAGCTGTAGAACTATTTCGCCGCTGGGTTCAGATGTCATTGGGAGGAAGCCACTAAAATCGGGAATGGCGATTCCCTACAGGATAGCTACGCACGCGCGTATCTTGCTGTTTTTCACACAAGGGCGATCGGACTTTGTGAAAACCCAAGCCTCAACGAATTCAAGGAATTGGCAAGTGAATAATTTGGTCTTGATATTCCCCATCAAAAGAACCTCCCGCAATCACAATCAACTCGTCCAGTGTCTCCCCAATACCCATATCGGGGTTGAAGATAAAAATACCGGGTATGTGGCGATTTTGGGCAATGTGATCCGCTAAGTGTACCGGCATTGACTTGCGGTTATTAGTCAGCAGCACAAAGTTATGTACTTCACACCAAATTAGGATTTCTGGATCTAACGTACCTTTGGGAGGAGTATCCGGTTCTCCCACAGCCCGAATTATCAAATCTGATTCCCGCCGGCGCAGTTGGTTAATATAAACTGGATTAACATTTTCATCCATGAGATATTTGAGCATTTTTCGCCTTTTTGCCTTCTCTTTCTGCCTTTAACTGCATCAGTTTCCGCACCGCAGGCGACGGGTTTCGCTGCTGTTCCTCTCGCATTCTGCGTCCCCATTCCAACCAGTCAGCGATGTAATTGCTCACAGATTCTTTGTTGTGAAGATAATACAGAATGGTCGCATAAACTTGTTCTAGACTCAGCGAAGTGTAAATATTGGCAATTTCCTCTGGGGTGCGAGCACGATAAATGTACTCGTACAGGATAGTTTCAATTCCAATCCGCGAATCTTTCAGGCGAATGTCATCAGGTGCTAGAAAGTTGAAGTATTCTTCTAGTTGCACAGTTTAATCCTTCCTTTTTAGCCGATCGTACTGCTAACTATAATTTTACTATAATTCCACTTTTAATTCTAGCGAGGTATGGCTGCGATCGCCCTTTCTGTCTTAGCCTAAACCAAATCAGATATGCGATCGCTCTTTTGGCACAATACTGACCCAACTGGTACAGGCCGCAAAAACTCAGCAACTCTATTTCTAGCATTTCCTAGAGGCAATCCCTCGCGATCGCCCCCGATGTTTCATCTCCAGCCCATGACTATAGTCGGAAAACCCTTTATTCTTGTCGGTGGCTGAATTTATTCCCCGCAAGCGCCCTGGCAATATTCTCAAGGCATTTGCCCAACTAGCTCGACCTCAAGTACACTTAGCTTTGGTCGGAGATGGCATAATTTTGGAGGAAATGCGAGAACTAGCATCAGAATTAGGAATTCAAAAGCAAGTACATTTTTTGGGCTTGCGACGAGATATCCCCATTTTGATTCGTGCCTCAGTAGCTACTCTGATTGCTTCCTCTCAAGAAGGGCTTCCTAATTGCGTCATGGAATCTTTCTGCATCGAAGTCCCCGTCATCGGTATAGAAATTCGAGGCACTCGTGATTTATTAGAAAATGGCAATGGTTTGCTGGTAAAGTTGGGAGATATCAACGGAATAGCACAGCAATGGCATAGATTTTAGACCATCCAGAGGAAGCTCAACATATGAGCAAGCGCGGACGAGAAAATATGGTTAATTATGACCTGCCACATATCCTCAAAGCAATACGAGGCTTTATATGCTGAAGTCAACAATCAACAATCAACAATCAACCCATGAGTAATATTGTTACAGGCGCGGCAGGTTTTATCGGCTCTAACTTAGTCGAAACTCTTTTAAACCAAGGTGAACAAGTAATCGGAGTTGATGAAGTCAACGATTACTACAATCCCGAATTAAAGAGAAAAAATCTCGCTCATTTTGAAAAACATCCAAATTTTAAACTAATTGAGGGTAATATCCTATCTTTGGATTGGAAACCGCTATTAGCAAATGCAGAAGTCATTTACCACCAAGCAGCCCAAGCAGGAGTCCGTGCTAGTTGGGGATACGGTTTCCGCAGCTATACGGAACGCAATATCAATGCAACTCAGGTACTCCTAGAAGCCGCCAAAGATGCACCGCAACTGAAAAAGTTTGTATTGGCTTCGTCTTCGTCGGTGTACGGCAATGCTGAAACTTTTCCTACTTCCGAAACTGCCTGCCCTCAACCAGTTTCTCCCTACGGGATTACCAAATTAGCTGCTGAACGTTTGGCTTCGCTTTATCATCACAATTTTGGCGTTCCCGCAACCATCCTACGCTATTTCACCGTTTACGGGCCTCGCCAGCGTCCCGATATGGCATTTCACATATTTTTTAAGTCAATTTTGCGCGGCGAAGCGATTTCAATTTACGGAGACGGACAGCAAACGCGAGATTTTACTTTTATCAGCGATTGCGTTGCCGCTAATTTAGCTGCCGCTAAAGTGCCGGAATCTGTCGGGGAAATATTTAATATTGGAGGGGGAAGTCGAGTTGCTTTGGCGGAAGTTATTCAGACGATGGAAAGCATTGTCGATCGCCCGATTCGCATCAATTACCTAGAATCGAGCAAAGGAGATGCACGAGATACTAGCGCTGACGCATCGAAAGCTCAGAAAATCTTGGGATATCAGCCACAGGTGTCTTTGAGAGAAGGATTGAGGCAAGAATGGGAATGGGTACAGTCTTTGTACGGTTAGAGTGTGCTTAACTTACTCATATAGAAATCCTAAATAATTAAGATAAATTTGTAGGGTAGTGCCTTTCTTTGCCTACCCTATCTATCGGGCAACCGAACGTGGTTCGAGCCCTACAACAATTGTGCAAATGATTTAGGATTGCTATATCAAATCCAATGAGGGATGAAGCTACTGGATATGATCGCACCGAGAAACCCGGTTTCTCGGTGTGATGTTTTTTTGGTGGAGTTATACCAACTTTCATAATTGTTGCAAAATTATTAGGTTTGTAGTCAGGACTTTAGTCATTATTAAGTTTATAGTAAGGACTTTATCTTTCGTTTGCTAACTAATGTTTGTTAACTAAAAATGGCACCAAAAATTAAGATTTATAATTATATAGTCACTGTGGAGATAATGTCAACAGTATTTTTTCGGAATTATAGAAGTGTAAGTAAAATTAACTAGGTTAGCTCCAGTCTAGCTCGCAATCTGTTGCATATATTCTGACAATGCTAAGTTAATTAAAGATTTGATCCAGGTTGCGGATAAGTCTTTACATTGTTGATCGATATTTTGTTATTGTATTAACAAGTTTGATTCGATCGACTGAATTGTTGTACCACAGTCTTACCCTCTAAACAGAACGGCAGTTTCCCCCATGAGAATTTTAGTCACAGGCGGTGCGGGTTTTATCGGTTCCCATCTGATCGATCGCTTAATGGCCCAAGGACACGAGGTAGTCTGCCTGGATAACTTTTACACCGGGACTAAGCGCAATATCCTCAAATGGATGGACAACCCCTATTTTGAGCTGATCCGCCACGACATCACGGAACCGATTCGGTTAGAGGTAGATCAGATTTACCATCTGGCCTGTCCAGCTTCCCCAATACACTATCAGTACAATCCTGTCAAGACAATTAAAACAAACGTCATCGGCACGATGAATATGTTGGGATTGGCGAAACGGGTGAAGGCCAGATTTTTTCTGGCTTCCACATCAGAAGTTTACGGCGATCCAGATGTCCATCCCCAAACAGAAGACTATCGCGGTAACGTTAATTGTATAGGTATTCGCAGTTGTTACGACGAGAATACTGAAATTTTGACAGAAAACGGTTGGGTTCCTTTTCCTAACTTACAGCCGGGAGTTCGCGTAGCAACTCTCAATCCAGACAATCAGATTGAATATCACGTTCCTGACGAGCATATCGTGCAGCCTTATGTGGGTAACTTGCTCCGATTTGCCAATTCTAAATTTGATTTTTGTGTGACTCCCAATCACTGGATGTATGTCAAAAACCGCACTGGTAAATTGAACTTTCTCCAAGCCGATACAGATGTATATTGGCACCATCAAAGAGCCATCACGGGAGCAGAATTTTTAGCGGCAGAACAAGAATGGTTTGAATTAGGAGAACCGCCGCGCAATGCTAAAGTAAATGTCGAACGGGTGCGGATGGATGATTGGCTGGAATTTCTGGGTTATTACATTTCCGAAGGTTGCGTTCACGTCCGCAGGCGAGCGCGAGTCGTTAACGGTTGCGATTATGATATTGCTGATTACAACATATTAATCGCTCAAGTAAATCCAGAAGGACGGACAGCAATAGCAGAGTGTCTCCAGCGGACTCCTTTCAAGTTTTTTGACTCCGACGACCATCAATTTCGGATTTGCAGCAAACAATTAGCAGAAATTTTGCTGCCTCTGGGCAAGTCTGGTGACAAATACATACCGCGAGAATACCTAAATCTGTCTCAGCGACAGTCATTAATTTTGTTCAAAGCTTTGATATTGGGAGATGGCTCTCAAAAAGGAAATGCCTACGCTTATTACACTAAATCAAAGCAATTGGCTGATGACGTACAAGAGTTAGCAATGCGCTGCGGCTATGCAGCAACGGTAGTCAATCATGCAATCGGTCGCGATCTTTATCGCGTTAATATTCGCCCTCCAAAAGATGCAAATCTCGTAACTCCCGAACCAGTTCGTTATGCGGGAAATGTTTATTGTGTCAATGTTAAAAATCACGTAATCTGCGTCCGCCGCAACGGCAAGGCAGCGTTTTGTGGCAACTGTTACGACGAGGGGAAGCGAGTAGCTGAAACCCTATCTTTTGACTACCACCGCCAAAATGGGGTAGACATTCGAGTTGTCCGAATTTTCAATACCTACGGCCCCCGGATGTTGGAAAATGACGGCAGAGTAGTCAGCAATTTTATTGTGCAAGCTTTGCGGAATGAGCCGCTGACTGTTTACGGTGACGGTTCCCAAACCCGGAGTTTTTGCTACGTTTCCGATTTGGTGGAAGGATTTATTCGGTTGATGAATAGCGACAAAATCGGGCCGATGAATTTGGGGAATCCCGGCGAATACACTATCTTGGAGTTAGCACAGAAAATTCAAAATATGATTAATCCAGGGGCGGAAATCATCTTCAAACCGCTGCCACAAGACGATCCAAAACAGCGACAACCGGATATTACTCTTGCTAAAAATTGGTTGGGGTGGGAACCAACTGTGCCGCTGGATAAAGGTTTAGAGTTAACTGTGAAAGATTTTCGCGATCGCATCGAGGGAAACCAAAAGTAGAGAGAGGGAGAGATAGAGGGGGAGAGGAGGAGAGGGGGAGTATTTTTACTTCTTAATTCTTCATTCTTCCCTATTCCCTATTCCCTATTCCCTTTTGCTTCCTCAATCTGCCTGCCATCTGACTAATAAGAACTGTCAACTGTCAACTGTCAACTGTCAACTGTCAACTGTTTACTAACTTTGAGGACATTTCTATGCGTGTTTGCGTCATCGGTACAGGATACGTTGGCTTAGTCACCGGCACTTGCTTGGCCCACATCGGACATCATGTCATTTGTGTAGACAACAACGAAGAAAAAGTTAAATTAATGAAATCGGGACAGTCACCTATTTTTGAACCCGGACTGTCTGAATTAATGTCCTCTGCTTCTCAATCGGGAAATTTAGAATTTACTTCAGATTTAGCAGCAGGAGTGGCTCATGGGGAGATTTTATTCATTGCGGTGGGGACGCCTCCTTTACCCACTGGGGAAAGCGATACTCGCTACGTGGAAGCGGTGGCGCGCGGCATTGGCGCTCACCTCGACGGCGATTACAAAGTGATCGTAAACAAATCAACTGTACCCATCGGTTCGGGAGATTGGGTGCGGAGGATTGTATTAGATGGCTTGGCTGAACGTCAAAAAGCTCAAAGCGGTGAGGGCGCTACGGGTGAGGAAGTAGCAGCAAAAATTGGTGCTGATTTTGATGTGGTTAGCAATCCAGAGTTTTTGCGCGAGGGTTGTGCTGTTTTCGATACGTTTAATCCCGATCGCATTGTTCTGGGCAGCAACTCTCAGCGGGCGATGGATCTGATGCTACAATTATACACACCAATTGTCGATCGCAAGTTTGCAGAAAATCCGTCTTTGCCTGTGGTACCTGTGGTGATGACTGACATCAGTTCCGCAGAAATGATTAAGTACGCAGCTAATGCTTTTTTGGCTACCAAGATTAGCTTTATTAATGAAGTTGCTAATATTTGCGATCGAGTCGGTGCAGATGTTACCCAAGTAGCGAAAGGTATCGGTTTAGATTCGCGAATTGGTAGTAAGTTTTTGCAGGCTGGCATTGGTTGGGGCGGTTCTTGTTTCCCCAAAGATGTCTCGGCTTTAGTTCACACTGCTGACGATTACGGATATGAAGCGCATTTGCTGAAAGCGGCGGTGGAAGTGAACGAACGCCAGCGCTCGATTGCGATTGAAAAGTTGCAGCAAGTTTTGAAGATTCTTAAAGGCAAAACAATCGGACTTTTGGGTTTGACTTTCAAGCCGGATACTGATGATTTGCGGGATGCTCCTTCCCTGAATTTAATCGAGAATTTAAACAGATTGGGAGCGAAAGTTAAAGCTTACGATCCGATTGTTTCTCAAACTGGGATGCGTCACGGTTTGTCGGGAGTTTTGGTGGAAACCGATGCGGAAAGATTGGCTGACGGTTGCGATGCTTTGGTGTTGGTGACTGACTGGGAACAGTTTCGTAATTTAGATTACGATAAAATGGGCAAATTGATGGCTCATGCGGTGATGATTGACGGCCGCAATTTCTTAGATAAGAAGGTTTTAGAAGCGGCTGGTTTCCAATATGTCGGGATTGGAAGATAAGAAAGAGTTTGGAGGATAACCTCTATCCTGTAAGGTGCGCATTGCGCACCTAGAGCGTCGGTACAGTAGAATATTTTGACAAAAAGAACAAAATATGTATTATGTAGGGGCTCTCGCATGAGGGCGACAGTAGATCGCGATCGCCAACCATTTTTTTGTCCTCATGCGAGAGCCCTGCCAAGGTCTACATCAACATACATACGTACGTATCGGCTCAATAAGTAGGGGTAGCAGTTAATCTAGTTGCCAAGACAAGCCCAAGGGATAAAGAGAAGATTTTTCGCGAATAATAGTGGACAGAGAGGGAATAATTCCAAGTTGAGAAATTCGGTCGCGCACATAACCCTTAAAAACTGATTCCCAACTGACTCCTTAGTAGCAACAAGAGACATAAAAGTATCCCATGCCCTCGTACCCTCAATCGTCTGAGTTGCATAGCTAATATTACGTCGCTGCACAGCAAGTTCGGGCAGCTAACTCAGCGGGATTATTGTGTAAAGGTAATTCAGGGTGCTCTAAAACCCTCAGCAACTCCGATACTTTTGTCGCAGTTAATTGTTTGCGTTCATCCAACAATTCATAGCCGCTTGGAGTTTCAAAAAGCAGCAGAAATTTCGACCTTAAAAGCAGTGCAGCTTCAGGACTGGGAGCATTTTTATAAGCTAATAATTCCCGATAGTAATCCCAAAAATCATCGAGAAACTGCTCTAAAATTACTTGATGGCAATGGAATACCGGGCTTAACTTCTTGTAATGCCTTCCCTCATGTACCCAACATAGCGCTCTATCGGCAGTGATTAACTTGAATTGGGGAGCATCATCACAACAAAGAGTTTGTACGACTGGACAATCAGTTTGCTGATGATAGAAAACAATAGCTGCTGCTTCCTTAATCCTGGTAACTTGTTGAGCGCCCAGTTTGGGTACATACTTATTGAGTAGGTGATTAAACTCTGACTCACCCAACACCGTTTCTTGAGGTAATAGCTGGAGAGCGTTTTGCCATTTAATCGGGATTTTGAAGTCCTCAATTAGTGAGAATGTCAGTGGATTTAGAATAAATTTCAGTTCTCGTCCTGGCTGTAATCCTTTCAGTACGGTCAGTCTATCTTTATTGGCTGTTGTGAAGTATACTGTATATAAAGGGTTACAGATGATATTGGTCGTATGGTTGACTCCACCTACACGCGCACCTGTTTGGTCGAAGTGTTGCCAAGGACTACTCGCTAGTCCTGAATCATAAACTTCTTTTTTCTCGGTTTCAAAACCCGAGTGGTTTTTGATTAGCAGGTTGGATAAATAACCTGCTGAGATGGAAATACCTAGATCGGCTAAAAACTCCAGTAGTTTACCGCATCCTCATATTACCCCCTAGCGTACAAACTGATGATTAAGGCTTTGATTCCTGGTCCAAATTCTCCTTCGTAGCCCATTGGTAATTCTGCTACATAAGTTTTTCGGAGTGAGGGTGAGTAATATTTCTGTTTACGGAACAATATGTTGTCGGTTGCCAAGCTGATATCTTGGATGATTACTTGTTCGTATCCTTTAAATTCTGCGTCTGCTGGCAGTTGGTCTGTGGGGTATTCTAGTATTTCTTCTCGATCTATTTTAATTGTGGCGTTCTTACTGCCTTTTTTGTGCTTTTTTGGTTGGCGTTTTTCGTTCTTTTTCGCTATGAGTGCTGACTTTTGAATCCTTTGGAGTTGGCTTTGATGTCTGGTTTTCCTTGTTCTCCCTTCAATCGGTTGTTTTCATCTTTCAACCGTTGATTCTCTGACTCCAAGTCTTTGACTTTTAATTGTAATTGCTCTATTAGGTTCAGTAAGAGCTCTACTGTCTGACGCATTGATTGGTCTGCAATACCTGAGGGGTCGATGGTTTGCAGTATATTGGAGGATGACTTGTCTTGTGAAATAGTCTTTGGCGTCATGTGTCCTATTTTATAACACTTTGTGCACTCTGCTTACTTTTTTTCCTCTGCTACCCCGAATTATTGAGCGGATACTTTTTGTGGTTGTAATTTATTCATCTTTTTGTGACAATCAAGTATTGCATATAATTATATCATAACCTTGATAATGATTTAGGATGGCTATATCTTCTTTGCCAGATGAGTTAGTGCGTTACATTGACCAGCGTGTAGAAATCGCAGTCGGCTAGTTGAGGTTTTATTGCAAGCATGGCGCAAACAACAAGAACAACAGGCAATGGTAGAAGCCTGTTTATTGCTGGATGAACTGAGCGATGAATTAACCGATGAGGATGAAGCATGGCAGCAAGCAGCGATTACCGACTGGGAAGCATCTGCTGGCTGGTGACTTTACTTTATACCCAGATCCCCGAATTCTTAAAGAAGTCGAGGATCTATCCCGTAGGAATTTTCTTATAGGTTGTTTTTGTTTTTATAGCGTTGACTGAATCTTGTTTCATTTCTATAAATCTCTTTTCGGCGAGTTCTTCGACCTGGGGAGTGTAGTCTTTTCTAGAAAATACAGGACTGATGAGTGTAGGATAGGCTTTGATCCCCACAGATTGTATTTGAGGATTTTCGATCATTTCTGAAGCTTGTTGTATCAGAAGATCGAAAGCCAGCTTATAACTATAAGCTTTTACCTCCGACAAAGATTGAAATTCAAAGGGATTTTGTATTCTGACAGCCCGAATAATAGGGCCAGTATCTACGCCTTCATCTACATAATGAACAGACGCTCCAGCAACTCGTTTAAATTCTTCAATATCACCACGAGATGCCATATTTTCGACAGCAAACATACCCCTTGCATAAGGAAGAACAGCAGAATGAGCATTAATAATGTTACCTTCTGTCAATTCAATCCACCAAGGACTAAGAATCTTATCCAAAAACACAAACATACAAATCTTACCTTCATTTTTACATTCTATTTGTAGCCACTCCTTCACTTTTTCACTATTTATAGTTTTACCTAAAAAGATACTTTTTTGAAATGAGTTTTGTGCCAATGCAGGTATTCCAAATAATCTTATCATAGCTTCTTCCGTCTTACTAAGTCCACCATATAATGTTTGGATTTCCTGTAGAGAATCACTTGTTAAAAGTTTTTCCTTCTGATGTAATTGATGAAATCGCTCTTTACTCTGGTGTGAAGCATCATTTTTATCATCTCGTATGAGAATACCTCTAAAAAATGGGTTTCCTTGGAATTTGGTGTACCATTGTGACACTAAATAAGTTGGATGAAAGCTATTTTCAGTCATTAAGAAAAAATTACAAGGCTGATTGTTTGTTTTCACGGTTAGTATGAACCTCTATTGATTTAAATTACAGTTTAGTTAACGGCTGCAAGCTGATAATTTTTCTTGATATATAGACATATCAAAAAACTGATTGTTTCTCCCTCCGATCGACGATATTTCTAGTTGATTTTTATAATGTTTTGCTGGGATTTTTGGGACGTAGCGACAACATCAACACTGTACTAACAATACATAGTCCACCGATACCTTCAAAAAGACTCAGTGGTAAGCGAAGCCAAATAACTGATGCAGCTACAGCCGACAAAGGCTCTGCACTGGCTAATAAACTGGCTTCTGTAGGTGTAATGTATCGAAGACTGTCTATATAGAGATAAAAAGCGATTGCTGTGCCAAATACAATCACAAAACTTACTAACAAACCAGTAATTACAGACCAATGTTGACCTTGAATTTGCCAAGGAGAAGCGATCGGGCATAATGCAATACCTCCTATAATCATGCCCCACCCAATGATTACTTCAGAACCCCAACGTTGTAGCAAACCTGATGGATATAATGTGTAAAATGCAAGTGCAATTGCAGAACTTAATCCCCATGCTATTGATGTGCTGGAGACAGACAACTGGTGAACAGATCCATTTGTTACGAGAAGAAATGTACCTAACAGGGCAAATCCTAGGGCTATAAACTCTTGATAATTCGGAATTCGATTGTACTTTATTGCTAAGTAAACCATAATAAATAATGGAGCCTGATATTGCAATAAGGTTGCTGTAGCAGCATTACCGGTTTGAATTGCCACGAAATAGGTATACTGTACTCCCAACATACCAATAATTCCAAAAATCACTAATCGAATCCGATCTTTGGGATCGTGCCACACAGCAAAAACTTGATGGAAATTCTTTCGGAAACATCCAGTTATTAATAACAATATTCCTGAGATTAGCAGGCGCATTGTTACCAGCCAACCAGGAGTAAATCCCTCATCTTGAAAAAGCCTTTGTGCCACCGTACCAGAAAGTCCCCATAAGGTGGCCCCCACCAGCACCATAATAAGTCCCTTATAACGTAATAACTTAATCTTTTTTGAGTCAGATGTGAGCATAGTTGTTAATCATTCCTTCAAGCAATACAAATTTTTTGTAGTTTTTTTGTTCAGATACTTAACATTCTTATCTTCCATAATACTTGTGGAATGTCATTTTGAGATGAGGGGTACCCCCCCCCCATCCCAGAAGCAATAACATCATGATATTATTGATAGAGAAAGCTCGAAAGTATGTAAAACAAAAACATCACATAAACTGTTTCTTCTCCATCCAAGACTTTTAAGAAATTTATGAATTTTTACGATGCACCAGATACGGAAACACCCTTAATTTTGTCTGAGAATTTCAAATCATCTTGCTCAGGTTTGATGATATCTCCATTGATTGCTGAAAACTGTTTGGAACTGGTTCTCGACAAAGTTTTTTGTAAATTAAACAATTTTTTGTCTTTGAAAGCAGATATATTTTTGAAGGTTGAAGGATTTAATCCAGCAGGGTCTATCAAAATAAAACCTGCTATACGTATGATAGAGGCTCTCGAAGAAAAAGGAGAGATATCACCGGATCGTACCCATATTATCGAATCTTCGTCTGGTAACTTAGGAGTGGCGGCTAGCCTAGCTTGTTCGACTAAAGGATATCGCTTTACCTGTATCAGCGATCCAAACATTTCGTCTAGGAATGAGAAATATATAAAATTGTTCGGAGCCGAGCTTGTAATTGTTAAAGATAGAGATAAAAATGGAGGATTTTTAAATAGCAGAATTGATTTAATTAAGCGATTGCTTAAAGAAAATAAAAATTTATTTTGGCTGAATCAATATGCGAACTGCGAGAACAAAAATGCACATTATCTGAGTACAGCACATTCAATTTTTGAAAGCTTTTCAGAGGTTGATTACTTATTTATTGGTGCAGGTACTACAGGTACATTAATGGGATGTGCTGAATACATTAGAGATCGCAAGCTAAAAACAAAAGTTATTGCAGTTGATACCTTTGGCTCGGTTACTTTCGATTTACCTTCTAGTAAAAGATATATTCCAGGACTAGGTACAAGTCGAAAACCAGAATTGGTAGATAAAAGTCTAATTGATGATATTGTAGTAGTTAAAGAAGAGGACACGATAAAAATGTGTCGATATTTACTACGCGAAAAAACATTTTTAGTCGGAGGTTCGACTGGAACAGTTTTGGCAGGCATCAAAGCTTATGCACATAAACTGGATGCAGCGAAAAGTATAGTAGCAATAAGTCCTGATTTAGGAGAGAGCTACCTAGATACAATTTATGACGATCGGTGGGTTTCGGAACGCTTTCCTCATTGCCTTAACGCAATATAAAGACCAATAAAAATTAATTCCATGAAAACAAACACCATAGAGCAAAATTTTACAGTTATTTCTGGTTCAGTAGTTAATGAAATACTCCAAACTAACTATGCGAATGTAATTGATTTAGTTCAAAAAGCATATCTTACTCATGGAGACAAAAACACCATAAACCCAGATAGTTATTTTTTGAAATATCCAGAAAAGCCAGAAGCGAGAATCATTGCTTTACCTGCACATTTGGGAGGAGAATTCAATATTTCAGGGATAAAATGGATTGCCAGTTTTCCCAAAAATATCGCCCATGGAATCCCTCGTGCATCTGCGGTGATTATTCTCAATGATTATGAAACTGGATATCCAATAGCCTGTCTTGAAGGCTCGATTATAAGTGCTTCTAGAACCGCCGCTTCAGCAGTTTTAGCAGCCCAAAATCTTATCAAACCAAAAACAGTCAAAAGATTGGGGATTGTTGGATGCGGACTAATTGCTCGTTATGTCTTGAAATTTTTGCTAAATACTGGTTGGACAATATCTGCACTAGATTTGTTTGACTTAGCTGATGAGTACAGTATGGCGATGAAAGAGTATGCTCAAGAGAGAGGAATCAAGGAAGTTCAAATCTCATCGACCAAAGAAAACCTGATTTCATCTTGTGATTTGATTAGTTTTACTACAACGGCTGATGCACCATATATTGACGATATTAGTGTCTTTTCCCACAATCCAATTATTTTGCATTTATCTTTGCGAGATTTATCATCAAAAATTATTCTTGAGTCAAACAACATTGTCGATGATGTAGATCACTGTTTAAAATCTGCAACATCTTTGCATCTTACCGAGCAAGAAGTTGGAAACCGAGATTTTGTTACAGGAACTATCGATCAACTTATTCAAGGAAAACTCACTTTAGACATACACAAGCCAACCGTATATTCGCCATTTGGTATGGGAATCCTTGATCTTGCTGTTGCTTATTATGTATATCAAAGGGCAGTCTTGGAAAAAATAACTGTTTCCATTCCAGATTTTTTTTACGAACCCACACGAATATAGATAACATATCGATTGCTATGATCGATCGACTGCTGAGAGTTGATTGACTGTTGTGGGTCGATCGCACAGGAGCGATCGGAACCTCCATAACCCATTAAATTAGAGCTGTGTGACTTTTTTGAGTTCAATATTTTCCACTCCGTTTAAGTCATTTATTAGCTAGAACTATCAAGATAGGACTAAAGTCCTCACTACAAACTTTTTGGGGGGAGTTTTTAACAATTTCCCCCCTTCCCCTTCAGCTCTAAAAATCCCTCAATTGAGCAGTTGTCACGGCAACTTCCTTAACCTGGGAACCGCGGCGCACCTTCAGTTTCAAAATTTGACCAATTTGGCTATTTTCCACCAAATTTTGCAACTGTTCGGGTTGAGTCACTTTCTCGCCCTCAATTTGAACGATCGCATCTCCTTTCCGAATCCCGGCTTTCTCAGCAGGCGTATTGGGTACAACTCGCATCACCAATACCCCTGTAACTTCGGGCACAATCAAAGGAGCATTGGGGTCAGAATTATTCTCTCTGGCCATTTCCGGAGTCAAAGCAATCATCTGAATCCCCAAAAACGGATGGCTGACTTGTTCTCCCTTGGCTAACTGGGCGTAGATGGCTTTCGCTTTGTCGATCGGAATCGCAAACCCAATACCCATTGCATCCGCCCGAATCGCCGTGTTGATGCCAATCACTTCTCCTCTGCTGTTCAACAGCGGCCCGCCGGAATTGCCGGGATTGATGGCGGCGTCTGTTTGAATGAAATCGAGGCGCTTGTCGGGAATGCCGACGGCTGCGCTCGATCGCTTCAAAGTGCTAATAATGCCTAAAGTGACGGTATTGTCAAATCCGAGGGGGTTGCCCACGGCGATCGCCCAATCACCGACTTTCACCGCATCGGAATCTCCCAGTGCTGCCACGGGCAAGTTAACACCTTTGGTATTAATTTTGACAACAGCCAAATCTGTTACTTCGTCAGTACCTTGGACTTCTCCTGGAAATGTCCGGCCGTCATTTAAGGTGACAGTTACTCGATCGGCTTTGTCAACCACGTGAGCATTGGTTAACACAATCCCGTTTTTGTCAATGATGAAGCCAGAACCTTGACCCCGCAAGTGTTCTTGTCTGGGCGTCATGCTCCGCAAATCTTCTCCCAAAAATCTGCGGAAGAAGGGGTCTTCCATTAAGGGGTCGAGGTTGCGGCTGACAGTGCGCTCGGTATCAATCCGGACAACAGCAGGCCCGACTCGATCGACTGCCGCCGTCACAAAACTGCTGGTATCTGCCGCCACAGCCACCGGGAGTTCCGGGCTCCGCAGCGCTAGCATTTGCGGATTTGGGAGAGTTGCTGGGGAACTCCAATGTACTTGCTGCACGGCTTTTTTGGGCTGTTCCTGCCAGTTGGGCGGATTTTTGCCGTCTGCGGCAGAAGCGGGTGCAGCATTGATGAAGAGAGCGCTCAGGGCGATCGTCATTCCTAAGATGAGTCCGAACCAGCGATCGGTGCGGGGTGCGGAGCCAAAAAACTTAAATAGTCGCATAGCGTCAATCTTTGTTAGTCTGGGTTATTCTGGTAAAGGCGTGCGATCGAGCGGACTCAATAATCTGCCGCTATGAAGATCCTAAATATATTTAGAGAGCTACAATACACGAGTCTGGAGCCAGCACAAACTCAACATATTCTCAATTCTAACTTGAAAATTTTCCCTAGTAATACCAGCTTCAAAAAAAGAATTCAACTGTAGTCCAGCGCTCTAAACCATTACGGAATAACTCATTCCCCAATCTCAAATCTCAAATCTCAAATCTCAAATGGCACAACCCTGATGATTATATCTGACACTTCTACTGACAAATCCGTACCCTCAAATTCCCACCACCACCATCACGACAATCAATCAGTCCACCCTCACCATCACGATGAAGAATCGATGCGACGGCTGGTTAATCGCTTATCTCGGATTGAGGGACACGTCCGGGGCATCAAAACCATGGTACAAGAAAACCGTCCCTGTCCCGAAGTTCTCGTGCAAGTTGCAGCAGTTCGAGGCGCGCTCGATCGCGTAGCAAGAATCATTCTTGACGAACATTTAACTCAGTGCATTGCCAGAGCCGCGAAAGAAGGCAATATCGATACCGAAATAGAAGAGTTGAAAGCTGCTTTGGATCGGTTTTTGCCTTAGTCGCTGCCATTTTTTTACATATACCAGCCCCGCCAGATGGTTAGGAAGTTCTGGCGTGCGCTTTCTTCATCCGATTAATTGCAAATAAAAGTCTCTCGCGACGATCGCTAAAGGCTGCCTTCTTCCTTCTTTTTCTCCTGAGGTAAGCCGTTATTGATGACTGATGACTGATGGTTGGGAAGTTCTGGCGCGCGATCGCTTTACTCATGCGATCAACTGCAAAGAAAAGTCTCTCGCGACGATAACTAAAGGCTGGCTTCTTCCTTCTTTTTATCCTGAAGCAAGCCGTTATTGATGACTGATGACTGATGACTGATGACTAATGACTTCTTCATTCTTCTATAACAAAACCTGCAAATTAGACACAACTTGCAAGTTATGAATTCGGGCGCATTGCTTAAGCATCTTTCACCAACCAGGGAAAACCATCAAATATTTTCCCCCTCAACCCAATCGGCACAACAGATAATTTATACGATCGGCAGTTGGTGAGAGCGATCTTAGTTCAAAAAGAAGTAGTGAGTTTTTAGTGACAACCAAAGTCATCAACAGCTTTAAACTCTGAGTATCAACAATTGGACGGTGATTAACCAGACTTGGGATGAACTGTCTATCTAAACTTTCGTCAACTTGCCTTTGAGCTGGTATCTGACTGTTGCGTAAACGGCCTTATAGGAAGCTTCTATGCTGTATTCCTGCTGCAACCACTCTTGAATTTCTCCATAGCTTTTAAAGCCTTTTTGGGGATCGCTGAGGCGCATTGCCAAACTAGCGCGGGCCAGAGGAGGAATCGCCGGCTTCCTGCCACCGCTGTGCTTGGTTTCCAGGAGTCCTTCAAGTCCATCAGATCTGTACTTTCTCAGCCACCGCTGCACAGTAATGCGGTTTACGCCGATCGTCATTGCCAATTCTTTAACTGTCTTAACGTGACAAATTTTGAACAGGTAAAGTGCTTGAATTTTTTGAAAGCCGCTTGCCGTTTTTTGTTCGGTTAACAGGCTTTTTAGTTCTTCTGTGGTCTCTGTGATGCTAAGTTTACATACTCCAGCCATATCAATTACCTCACGAGGATTCGCACTATACAATTGTTTTTTTTGACTGGGGAGAAAAATCTTCTCCCCTCCTAAATGCTCGCCTTTTGCTTGCCAAGAAAGGAATAGACAAGCTATCTCAATTAAACTTTTTCATGCCTGGACTTACTCAGATGCTCAGAAGCTTGTTTTTTTTTACCTGGAGCAAGGGCTGGAACGCGTCTTTTGGTGAAAGACCCGGTTTATGAGTCAGTTTGGTATTGGATGGCACAAGCATCATTGCTAATACTGATATCAGTTAACTGATCGACCGCAACATTAGCTGCAATAGTTGACTTTTAAGGAATACCATTTATTCTCTTTTTGTTAAACATATATCATGGTTTTTCTGGTGTTTTTTGGTAATTTTTGCGAATGTCTTGGCGATTTATAGCTAGCATATAACCTTGGTCTGTACGCTAGCTAGAAGCACATTTAGACACAGATTATCCTGCTCCCAGAAGTGTATTTCTGGCTTTCCCTTTGTGAGAAATCCTGAGACATTAGCACTCTGATGGGCCGAAGCGGATCGCGCCGAGTGACGGTGCAACCAACTTTCACGGCACGCGGGCAGGCCTCTGTGAAATTACTTGCTCGATCGCCAGTTGAGTAAAACACGTCTACCGTGGGATTGTCAAATTTTCAACATCACAGTACCACTATCGGCTATTTTCGCCTGCCTGTCGTGATCGAAAACGTTGCTTCTATGTGATACTACTAACATTAATTAGTGATCGTTATCACACAAATACTCAGTAACCTCAACTAGCCATAAAAAGTTATGGCCTCGATCGCACTTTCCAGCGAGAATTCTTTGATTTAGTTAGGAAGTACGATAACATTGACATTTTTGTTAAACATTTTTACCCAGGTGAACAAGCATCCTGTTTTGTCCTTCAACCTCCCCAAACGGTCTAGGGCAGTCTTGTACTGGGCGTGAATCTTTTAGCATCTCAAGTCTAAAATGGCAGAAGATCCGGTGCAAGCAGCTTGCGGAGAGTATTGTTCATTTAAAAGGTGTAGAGAAGCCAAAATGAACGTTGACGAATTGCTCAAGCTATACGGAATAGGAGAAAGAAATTTTAGTGGGGTCTACCTGCACGAAGTCTACCTCTACGAAGCAGAATTGATTGGAGTCAATCTGTCTGAAGCCGACATGATTGGCTCCAATCTCAGCAAAGCCAAACTCAGCAGAGTCAACTTTGGCAAAGCCAATTTGTGCCAGATCAATTTGAGCAGAGCCGACTTAGCTGGAGCCGACTTCACCGAAGCACTTTTAGCTGAAGCTAACCTGTATCGAGCTGAGTTGATGGGAGCAAATCTTAGCAAAGCAGACTTAAGTGGAGCTTCCCTGATCCAAGCAAGTTTAATCGGAGCCAACATATCTCGGGCAACACTCTCTCGTACAGACTTGCACGGAGTAAACCTTTACGGAGTAAACTTGCGAAGGGCCGTTCTCACAGAAGCAGATTTAATTGGAGCCAACTTAACTAAAGTAGACCTCAGCGGAGCCGACTTAATGGGAGCGAGCCTAATTAGGGCAGATTTGACTGAAGCAATTTTAAGTGCCTCAGACTTAAGCGGGGCAAACCTGTTGGGAGCAAACCTGACAAAAGTTAACCTGAGCGGAGTATATCTTAAGGGTGCGACGATGCCTGACGGTACGATTCACGATTGATTAATTTACGTCTTAAATGTTATGGTTGGCGAGAACCAATACTAAGGGTAACATTTTTTTTGTTACCCTAATTTATTGATAGCAAAACGTTTATTTGAAACTCTGGTGAGACCTTCAACAGTTGACAGTTGACAGTTGACAGTTGACAGTTGACAGTTGACAGTTGACAGTTGACAGTTTGAGAGCGACCTCTACCTAGAAGGAAGAGGATTGGAGTAATGAATAGTCTGATTTTCATTTCTCCCTCAAAGGGTTGGGGCTTTCAACCAATTCTTTCTGGTGAATTTCAATGTATCAGTCCTGGACGGATTAAGGGCAAAGAAACCGGGTTTTTCACCTAATCTGTGGACTACAACGAAAGATTTTCCTAAAAAACCCGGTTTCTGACCACTCGTGCGTCAGCCCTATGTATGATGTCTGGGATAGATAGCTGAGAATCTGGCAATATTTAGCAATGTCTGCGATCTAGATTTTCAATTGCTGCGATAAAAGCTATTTTAGATTTATTAATTGGGATTTTGGATGCTTAAGATGAAACTCAGAATCATGGCTGCTGCAACGCTGCTGAGCGCGATCGCCCCTCTAGCCCCTGCACAGGCCGAGAACATTCAACACACGCAACAATTACTAGCCACCCGACAGTGCCCAAACTGCGACCTCAGCAGCGCTGGTCTGGTTTTAGCCAACTTAACAGGAGCAAATCTCAAAGGCGCTGACTTGAGATTGGCTAACCTCAGCCGAGCCAACCTCACTGGGGCAGATCTCAGCGGGGCAAACCTCAGCGGCACCAGTTTGTTTGGCGTCAACCTGACGGGAGCAAACCTGACGGGGGCAAACCTCAGCGGTGCTGACTTGAGAAGCGCCTATCTCAGCAACGCCAATTTAACTGACGCCAATTTAACTAACGCCCAACTGCTGGGTGCTAGAGGAATGCCAACTAATATTGGTACCGCAGAAGACTTCTACCGATTGGGAGTGCTGGAAGCTCAAGCGGGAAACTACAGAAACGCCATTGACTATTACAATCAAGCCCTGAATCTGAAATCGGATATAGCTGCGGTTTATTTTGCGCGCAGTATGTCTCGCGCTGACTTGGGAGACTTCGCCGGCGCGGCTCAAGATGTTGCAAGAGCAAACCAACTCTTTACCACTCAAGGAAATCCCCAAGGTCAGGAATTGTCAAAGCAGCTAGCAGAAGCAATTGTGGCCCGCCAAAAGCCAACGGAGCCGCGCACTGGGGGCGGCAGCTTTATGAGTATTCTGGAGTCGCTCACTTCTCTTCTGCTGAATTTTCTATAGTTGTTAGTAAGTTAACTGTTAACTGTTAACTTACTAATTCAGAGGAATCTCGATCCAGAACTCTGTACCCTGACCGGGTACAGAAACACACTTGAGTACCCCTTGGTGTTTCTCAACTACAATTTGATAACTGATAGACAGTCCTAAACCCGTCCCCCGACCGACGGGTTTAGTAGTAAAAAAGGGATTAAAAATGTGAGAAATTAACTCTTTGGGGATGCCGTGACCGTTGTCTGCAATGCAAATTCCTACTGTTTTTTCATCAATTAATTCGGTGCGAATCCGAATGCAAGGGGATGGTGAATCAGGTATCAAACACTCGGTATTGACCTTTATATCTACTGTCCCGACATCCAGTTGTTGCGAACTCAAATATGTCACGGCTGTACTTGCCCCTAGGGAGTTAACATTCACAACTCGATCTATTTGTCCCATTTCTATGGCGTCAATGGCATTGCCGATCAGATTCATAAATACCTGATTGAGCGAGCTGGCATAGCATTCAATTAAGGGCAAATTGCCGTATTCTTTAATGATTTCTACGGTGGCGCGATCCGACTGGGCTTTGATCCGGTGCTGCAAAATCAACAGGGTACTGTCGATGCCTTCGTGAATGTCAACGCCTTTCTTTTGAGCTTGATCGAGCCGGGAAAAATTGCGTAAAGATACAACTAACTGGCGGATGCGCTCAACTCCTACTTTCATAGAACCCAAAATTTTTGGCAAATCTGTGGCAAGAAATTCGATGTCGATTGCTTCGGCACACTCGCTAATTTCTGGGTTGGGATTGGGATAGTGCTGGCGGTAGAGATCCACCAAGCAGAGCAAATCTTTGCTGTATTCGCTGGCGTGGGAGAGATTGCCGTAGATAAAGTTAACGGGGTTATTGATTTCGTGGGCGACGCCGGCCACCAGTTGTCCGAGACTGGACATTTTCTCGGTTTGAATCAGTTGGGCTTGGGTATTGTTCAGTTCAGTGACGGTTTTAGCTAGTTGTTCGGCTTTTGTTCGATCGGCTGCTGCTGCATTCAGACTTTCTTGATAAAGTTCTGCTTGATGAATGGCGATCGCAGCTTGAGAGGCCAAATTTTGCAGTAACTCTTGTTCTGCGGTTGGCCAAACCCTCGGCCCAGAACACTCGTGGGCAATCAGCAACCCCCAACATTCGGCATCTTTGCCGATCATCGGCACAATTAAACTTGCCCTCACCTGCAAGTTTTCCAAAAATTCGCGGTGACAGGGCGTTAAATCCTCAGTATAAATATCATTAATTGCTCGCATCCGTCCCGATCGATAAAAGCAGTCTGAGTCTTCGGGAAAGCATTCATGTGGAGATTTGATACCTAAAATTGACTGCCAGTGGCCGCGAACAGCTTCAACAACTACCTCGCCGTGTTCGCAGGCACCAAATTGGAAAATTACCGTGCGATCGGTATTTAACAAAACTCTCACTTCCCGCACAATAGTTTGCAGTATGGTCTTTAAATCCAAGGTGCTGCGAATTTGGTCTCTGACTCGCGTCAATACTTGGGCAAACTCTAAGGATTTTTGCAATTGGGCGGTACGCTCTTGAACTTGGCGCTCTAAGTTGGCATTCAGGGCTTGCACTTCTTTATGAAGAAGGTACTGCCCAATTGCCGAACAAAATTGGCTCCCTATCGCTAAAGCTTGCTCGATCTCCTCCCATTTCCACTCGGGCGACTGACCTTTTTTGATTTCTCGCCAGACTTCAAAGGATTGTCTGGGAAGGATTTGTGCAACACTGCTGTCAAAGCGCCCCGCCCACATTTTTTCGGTATCAATTTCATTGCGAAAAACGGTCAAACAGCCAACTACTTGTTGTTGGTAGTGGAGGGGAATTACCAGCAAACCCCGAATTTGAGTTCCTTGGAAAGCTGGAACTAACACTCTAAATAGAGATTCTTTGTATAAGTCTGTAATTATCCAAGCCCAGAATTGGGAATTGGGAATTGGGAATTTGGGAAAATCGGGGGTATTTTTCAATCCTGTGGTTAGCCATTGTTGCCAGAGGGGATGAGCTTCGATCGCGCTGACTGTTTCCCAATGGGGAAGTGTCGGTTGAGTCCCTGTGACGAACAGTTCAAAGGTAGCATCGATCGCAGTAGGGGCAATGGGAAATCTTCGATCGATCTGGGGAACCGGTAACTGTTCGCTGTTGATTTTCCGGGGGTTGAGATAGAGTCGGCCGCCACTCCCCCCCAAAGCAGTGACAGTGGCTTCCAAAGCCTGTTGTAGTTGAATGTCGATCTGACCGTACAACAGGGCTGCGACGCGACTGACGGTGGCTTCCCGAGATGCTTGAGAGCGGGTTTTTTGGAGCAGGAGCGAGTGGCCGATGGCGATCGACAATTGATCTGCTACGAGCTGAACTACTTCTAAATCTGTGGATGAAATATTGCGGGGGGAGGAGTGGTGAGCCACTAACAGTCCCCACAGTTCGATGTGAGTTTGGCGATCGCTTCCAGGCTCGCATCTACTTACGCAGGCGGGGGCCTCGCAGATCTCTGTTTTGTTCTGTTGCGACACACTCCTGTGGTGCAAAATTGGCACGACTAAGGAAGATTGGACTCCCATTGCCATCAAGTAAGCTTTGTGGCAAGGATCGAGCGAGCGATAGTGGATTTCTTCATTTACTAAAGGTTGACCGGTATCCGCAGCATCAACGGGACTGAGGGCGATCGTCTCGGAGTTAACATCTACTATTGTCCGCTGGCGCATACGGACATACATCTCCCGCGCGCTGGGAGGAATGTCGTCTACTGGAAAATGGAGACCTTTCAAGGAAGGGAGATATATATTATTAATTGATTCGGCAACAACTTCTCCGCAGCCGTCGGCACTAAACCTGTAGATCATAATGCGATCTGTTTTCAGAAAAGACCGCACTTCTGCTACTGTACTGGTTAAAATATCTTCTAATTCTAGAGATTGGCGGATGCGTTCTGTGATTCGCCTTACCAAAACTTCTTTGTCTAGTTTATGATGTAATTCTTGCGTATTTTCTGTGATTTGCATAAATCTCCTTTGGCAATTATGGAATGATAATAAGAAGTTTTGATCTACATTCGCGATCGAACTCAACTTTACGAGCCTGAGTTTTTGACTAAACCGAGCTTTACTATTAATCCGTGGCGTACTGCTTAGTGACGACCGTGTATCCCCTGTGGCACCCTGAAGAACAAAAATCGGCGATCGCCTGTGGTGTATTCCTTACCTTCTACAGACAGGGCGACTTAACCAAATGATAATTATTATTTTAATCCTCTTATCAATTTCTTGCAATCTTGAATTCTCAGTCTCAGAATTATTTATTTTTAGGATAAGTTGACATTAGTTTGTATAACTTCATATAATGATAGATTAATGTGAGTTTTGATCTGGCCCCGGGCGCTGACTAATTTCGCTTCGCACGCTCATCAGAATTTTACCCAAATGATTTTGGCCCGTTCCCTCGCAGCCGCACCCCCAGTAGTAATCTGTTGGCGAATCCTCCACAATCACTCGATCCCCTGTGGCGAGGAGAATAGCTTGAATGTCTGAATGAGTGAGAAACTTAGTTAAAACTGCCTCGCGCATAATGGGAATTTTTACCGCTTCCCAATCAGGGCGCATTTGGTGGTTTGGATCGCGGCCTAATTTGGCGGCTTCCTGAGGAGTTGGTACGGATTGAATTGCGGCCACTAATCTTTCATCAGCGCTACCGACAAATTTTTGGGCTTGATAGTAATGTTCCACAGTCAACCAATCTTGACCGTACAAGCAAATGTCGTGTAGTGAAAAATTGGAAAAGCAGCCGTAAGGATCCTCTACTTTATAAAAATAAATTATCATAATGATATTAGATATTAGATATTAAATTTTACATTTTCAATTTTACAGTATTGACGAAGGGAGCATCTAATTTTGATAAAAAGCATTTTTTATACCATTTATCGAAGAGTGTGCAACACTCTTCGACCCCCCCTAGCCCCCCCATGAATCAGGGGGGGAACAATAATACTGTTATTTCGTTGAAAATTGGTATTATTTGAGTGTTGTCCCGCTCGCACTCAAATAAAAAGCTGAGATACTCGCTTGACGAATTGCACTTGTGCATTTAAATTGTATATTTCGATCGTCATCAAAAATCGTTAATTCGTTTCTTTATATCGCCTTCTATGCCTCTCAATCGCCAGAGAAATCGATCTGGCGCAGCAGCTTCTCTGATGATGTGCGGTGCGCGCCCTAGGAGTACAAGTCAAAGAACTCAGTTGTTATTGTCTGACGCGGTTGCAAGTGGGGATTTCATGAAAAAATTATGATTCCGATGCTGAGGCAACGGAAACGATGTAATTTCTATTGTAATTAACGATCGAGAATTGGGAATGAGGAATCGATCGCCAGAAATTGGGATTTAAGAATACATATAGCCTTTCGATCCCCCATATGAGGTACTCATGGGCATAGGGCTCCGTGGGCATAGGGCTCCGTGGGCATAGGGCTCCGTGGGCATAGGCCAAACCGGGCATAGGGCATACCTCACTTTTTTGAGAAAGGCTATACTTTATTTTCCTTTTTCCGGCTAAGATTGCTGCACTTTCCCCATGCCCAATTTCTCAGACTCTAAACTGTCGTGATGTCTTTCTCTTTCGATGCCAGAACATCTTCTATTTTGGCAATGTACTTGTCCGTCAGTTTTTGAATTTTATCTTGCAAGTCTCGCGATTCATCTTTAGAGATATCGCTGCTTTTTTCTTGCTTGCGAATCGAGTCAACGGCATCGCGACGGATATTGCGAATTGCGACTTTACCTTCTTCGGCAAACTTCGAGGCCATTTTGACGAATTCTTGGCGTCTTTCGCTTGTAAGCGGTGGAATGTTCAAGCGAATAACTGAACCGTCGTTGTTAGGTACGAGGCCTACATCGGACAGGGAAATTGCTTTTTCGATTGAGGTAAGCGCTGTGCGATCGAACGGTTGAATGTTGATCGTTGTCGCATCCGGGGTTCCGATATTGGCAAGGGATTTGATCGGAGTTGGAGCTCCGTAATAATCTACCATGACTCGATCGAGCAGGGAGGCGTTGGCGCGTCCCGTCCTGATAGTATTAAAAGACCGTTGAGTAGCCTCAACTGCCTTTTGCATATGATCTTCTGCTTCAGCTAACTTCACAAAATCCTCCGACAAGAGTTCCAATAGATTCTCCCATTACGGCACGGTAGATGTTGCCCGATACCGAGAGGTCAAATACCATAATAGGAATATTATTTTCTTTGCACAGGGCGATCGCGGTACTGTCCATCACCCGCAAGTCTTGGTTCAAGACGTGGGCGTAGGTGAGGGTTTGATACCTGCGTGCGTCTGGGTTGACGTGGGGGTCAGAATCGTACACCCCATCTACCTTCGTCGCTTTAAAAATCACCTCTGCATCAATTTCAGCCGCCCGCAAAGCGGCTGTAGTATCAGTAGTAAAGAAAGGATTACCAGAACCGGCACCAAAAATCACTACCCGTTTTTTTTCCAAGTGACGAATGGCGCGCCGCCGAATGTAGGGTTCAGCTACTTCTTGCATGGCGATCGCCGATTGTACCCTTGTTGGCACTCCTGCTTGTTCCAGTGCATCCTGCAAAGTGATAGCATTCATTACCGTAGCAATCATGCCCACATAGTCGGCTGTTGCCCGATCCATCCCTGCCGAAGCAGCTTTCACGCCACGAAAAATATTGCCGCCGCCGACAACGATCGCGATTTGAATCCCTTCGGAAACGACTTTCGCCACTTCCTGGGCGATCGACCCAACGACTACCGGATCGATACCGTAGCCCAAGCTACCCATCAGCGCTTCACCGCTGAGCTTCAGCAAAACCCGCTGATAAACCATCCCCATGCCGCCACTATTTTTTACTCTTTTGTCTCCACCATAAGATAGCAGCACGGGTGCATTTTGAACATCAATTGGCTGGAACAGGCTTTTGAGCTTGTTCCAGCACACCTGGGTGAGAACTCTCGACTAAATTTATTCCTTGGGATCGAAATCAAGAGCAGCAGAATTCATGCAGTAACGCTGACCGGTTGGCTTAGGCCCATCGTTGAATACGTGGCCGAGATGAGCGTCACAAACAGCACACAGTACCTCAGTACGGCGCATGAACAAGGCATTATCCGCCTCATTCCTGACATTTTCTTCTTTAATGGGAGCGTAGAAACTCGGCCAACCGGTACCGGAATCGTATTTTGTTTCTGATTCAAATAGCTCAGTGCCGCAGCAAATACACTTATAAATTCCCGGCTTTTTGTTGTCGTGATATTCGCCGCTAAAAGCTCTTTCTGTTCCCTTTTTTCTGGTGACTTTGAACTGTTCTGGCGTTAGTTGCTGTTGCCATTCGGCATCGGTTTTCTTAACTTTGTCTGTCATGGTTTAATGTTGTTGACTGTTGACTGTTGACTGTTGACTGTTGACTGTTGACTGTTGACTGTATATATAGCAACGACTAAGGTAGTTAGGACGTTATTAATTGCTAAAACCATTGATTTTATTGCATCTTCACATCTATCTTCTTCCTTCGGCTATAGCTAGTTAACTCATACCAATTTAATGGGTCGTTGCATAGAATCCGATCCCGCTAAATCCCCCTTAAGAAGGGGGACTTTGAGAAGAATCTTGTCCCCCCCTTATTAAGGGGGGTTAGGGGGGATCTGATTCGGGAGCCACCTCATAAAAAATTGGTATCATGCCTCCATTAATATTAACCTAATTGGCTCCAAATGAACATACCAGGGAAAAGGATTGTCTTTAATCGCCCGCCACTTTTCCTTGAAAACTTCAGCTTGCAAGTGATAATCTTGGGAATCGTGGGGAGGCGAGTGCAACTTGAGATATAATGTCACCCGGTGGGGAGTTTCCACGGTTGAGGCGATCCAACAAGCAAATGTATTTTCGCGATCGCGCGCGGCGCTAACAAAACTGATTTGATGAGCCCGAATTCCTACAGAAACTAGAGATTTGGGAATTGGTTCGGCGACAGTCAGATCGCAGCGCCAGTCGATCGCCTCCACGACAGTTTCGGAGATCGGTTTAGCAGCACAGAAGTTCTTACAGCCAGTCAACTGGGCGACGGTGAAGTTGCGCGGGCGATCGAAAATGTTCTGTTTGGTATCAAAGGCGATCGCACTTCCATCAGCCAAAACCAACAGATTCTCGCACACCCGATAAACCTCCTCTAAATTGTGGCTGACAAACAAAGTAATGCCTCGATAATTAGCCAAAGCCTGCATTAACTCCCGTTCCAGTTGACTCCGCAAGTGCGTGTCCAAAGCCGAAAACGGTTCGTCTAACAGCAGCAAATCTGGCGAACTCGCGATCGCCCTCGCCAAAGCCACCCGCTGCTGCTGGCCACCCGAAAGTTCCTGCGGATAGCGATTTTCAAGTCCCGACATTTGCACCGAAATTAATTGTTCTTTGACTCGAAGTTGTTGCTCGCTTGTAGATAAATGCTGCAAGCCAAAGGCAATATTTTCAGCCACAGTCAAGTGCGGAAACAAAGCATAGTTTTGAAACAAAAAACCGATACGGCGGTCTTTAGAAGGCACATTAATGCCCTGTACTGAGTCAAATAAAACCTTACCATTGACTGCAATTTTACCGCTAGTTGGAGTTTCCAAACCGGCGATGCAGCGCAGAGTCATGCTCTTGCCAGAACCCGACGCGCCCAAAATTCCCAGCACTTCCTGCCCGATATCGAAACCGACATTTAAGGCAAAGCCAGAAAGAGGTTTAAAGATGTTTAGAAAAAGTCCACTTTGCGATTGTTTTGTTGGGTATTTTGGGGTAAGATTTGGTGCATTTTTGGGAATATGAGATTGCCGTTTATATGGCAATCCTAAATAAGTTGTGGGATGGGCATCTTGCCCGTCCCATTTATATCCCAATCCTAAATGAGTTGTGGGATGGGCATCTTGCCCGTCCAGAATTGTGGGATGGGCATCTTGCCCGTCCCGAGGATAAGCCTGAACCAGTTTTGTGGCTGACTTAGGATTAGTATAGTGGGGATTTGGTTGGGGAGATTTTTTTTGTAAATCAGTCCAAAAATTAACAGCAGTGAGCATCGTCAAAGCAAGACTGAGCACAATCAAAACCCAAATAGCAGCTTGCCTCATATCCCCAGCTTCCACAGCAAAATAAATTGCCATCGGGATAGTTTGAGTTTGTCCGGGAATATTCCCAGCTAACATCAAAGTCGCGCCAAATTCACCCAAAGCGCGGGCAAATGCGAGAATAGTTCCTGCTAAAATTCCCGGCCAGGCTAGAGGTAGCATAATCCGCCAAAAAACTGTCCATTCGGAGGCGCCTAAAGTGCGGGCTGCGTTGAGAAGATTGGCATCAATTTGCTCAAAAGATCCCAAAGCAGTTTTGTACATCAGGGGAAATGATACGACTGTGGCTGTAATGACGGCGGCTTGCCAAGTGAAGAGGATTGTTAAGTCGAATTTTAGCAACAATTGACCGATCGCGCCATTTCTCCCAAACAGCAGCAGCAACAAGAATCCGACTACTGTGGGCGGCAAAACTAAGGGAGAGATGAAAATGCCTTCAATTAAGGCTTTACCTCGGATGCGAGTTGAAAGCATCCAGCGGGCGGCGGCGATTCCGAGAAAGAATGTAAGAAATGTGGCGATGGCGGATGCTTTTAGGGATATCCACAATGGAGATAAGTCGAATTCCATATTTGGGATTAATAAAACCGGGCGGTTGAAACCGCGTCTATACAGACAAAACCCACCTCCGTGGGTTGAAGAACAGGAGATTAAAATTATGTTATTTTATTCAGTCCGCGGAGGCGGACTTCGTTTGTGTAGACGCGGTTTCAACCGCCGTCTTAATCTTAGCTAATTAACGAGCTAAACCGAATCCATATTTCTGAAATACTATTTTAGCGCGATCGCCCGCCAAGAACTCAACAAACGTTTTTGCGGCAGCGGGATGGCGGCTGTTTCTGATAACTGCTAGGGGATAGACAATGGGCGAGTGCAAATTTGCGGCGGCCGTTAGCTGTACAGTTACTTTGTCGGATGTTTTGGCGTCAGTGGCGTAGACTATGCCAGCATCAACGTTTCCGCTTTCGACAAATGTCAGCACTTGGCGGACGTTATTTCCTAGCACTAATTTTGGCTTAATTTGCTGCCACAATCCTAGTTTAGTTAGCATTTCTTGGGCGTATTGTCCGACGGGGACGCTGTTGGGTTCGCCGATCGCAATTTTCTTGATTTTAACATCTGTCAACTGTTTAAAATCGGTCAAAACAGCGCTATTTTTGGGTGCAATCAATACCAGGCGATTTGTCAGGAGGTTTCGTCGTGTCTGGTTGAGGAGCAAATTAGCTTGCTGCAAAGCATCCATTTGTTTGGTAGCGGCGCTAAAAAATACATCTACTGGGGCTCCTTGCTGAATTTGCTGGGCTAGGGCGCCGGAAGCACCAAAATTATAGGTAATATTAACATTGGGATTGCTGCTTTGATATACTGTTTTGATTTCTGTTAAGGCTGTCGAAAGACTGATTGCAGCGGATATGGTTAAAGATGTGCGCTGCTGCGTTGTGGCTGGAGTGCAACTAATCAGTAGTGCGATCGCCACCATTCCTGCGATAATTAAATTGAGAATATGTGTATTTTTTGAGTTCATGGGAAATAGAAGACCCGGCGGTTGAAGACCCGGCGGTTGAAGACCCGGCGGTTGAAACCGCGTCGATACATACAAAACCCGCCTCCGCGGGTTGAAGAGCAAGCGGTTAAAATATGTTATCTTCTTCAGTCCGCGGAGGCGGACATTGTTTGTGTAGACGCGGTTTCAACCGCCGTCTATGTTTGTGTAGGAGCGGTTTCAACCGCCGTCTATGTTTGACTTTCTGGCGGTTTCAACCGCCGTCTATTCCCGCCATTTGAGGGCACAACCGATCGCCTCTGTACTCGAAGGTTCTATCGGTTGGTCATTCAGCAATTGGTCGATCGCACTTCGCAAATAAGAAAATTGCACCGCTTCTGAATTGTCGGCATTGTCGTCTATTAAACCTTTATAGCGCAATCTGCCGTCTTGGTCTAACAAAAAAACCTCCGGCGTATGAGAAGCCCCAAAACTTTCAGCCACATCTTGAGCCATATCTCGGATGTACGGGAAGTTGAGTTGATTGTTGGCTGCAAAAATTTTCATATTTTCAAAATTTTCGTCGGGATGCTGGTTGGCATCATTAGCATTAATCCCGATTAAAGTAACGTCTCTATCTTGAAAATCTGCTTGCAGTTGTTTGAGGCGATTGAGATACAACTGGACGCAGGGAGACTGATTGCACAAAAATATCACCGCTATCGCTCGAAATTTTTCTAAATATCGAGATAAATGGTGAACGTCTTCGTCAACTCCCGGAAGTTCAAAATCGGGAGCGTAGCCGTTAATGGGAGTACCTGTTGTTTCGCTGATTAAACTCATTTTTTCAGGATGTGAGGAGCAGTATTTTCTAAGATGAAAGATGAAAGGATCGGTGCGAATCTAATAGGTTATTTTTGGACTTTACCTTAATTATAGCCTGACTAACAGCCTATTTGAATTCGGACTTGGCGATTTATTCCTCGTCTTGCTTTAGCCAACCTTTCGCCAGAGCTTGATATCCAATCATTTTGTATGTTAGTTTGGCGGCGGTAAATTCTGAGACTACAGAATCTACAACAGGTGCTAGTTCCATGATGTCACAGCCGATGACTTCGTAGGACTCGAATAACCGGCGTAAAAATCCGGTGAGCGAATACCAATTTAACCCACCTGGTTCCGGCGTGCCAACTCCTGGTATTAATGTCGGATCGATGCCGTCTAGGTCGATCGTCAAAAATACTCGTTTGGTTGTTATGCTAGCAATTGCGCGATCGGCCCAATCCGGTTGATTAGCTATTTCCCGAGCTCGAAACACGTTTAGCTGTTTGGCTTTAATCAAGTCGGCTTCTTCTTTGCAGATAGCGCGAATCCCGATTTGCAGTGTCGGTAAGCCCATATCGACAACCCGCCGCATCACGCAGGCGTGGTTGTGAATCGAGCCTTCGTATTCGTGCCGCAAGTCGCCGTGGGCGTCTATTTGCACGACTGTGAAGGGTTCGTCGGGGTATCCTTGGCGGTAGCCTTCGACAACGCCGGCGGTGATGCTGTGTTCGCCTCCGAGGGAGATGACAAACTTATTTTCGGTAATTAGCTGGTGCACGGTTTGTTGCGTGACTTGCAGCATTTCTAGGGATGATACTGGTTGCTGGTTGCGGGTATCGGCGATCGGCAATGCGGTATAAATACCAACATCGTAGCAAACTTCGCGATCGAGTTCTTCGTCGTAGCATTCGAGCTGGTGAGAAGCTTCTAGCAGTTTAGCCGGCCCGTTTTCGCACCCCCGCCGATAGGTGGTTGTTGCTTCGTAGGGAATTGGTAAAATAACTACTTTGGCTGTGTCGTAGTCGGGTACAATTTCGGAACCGAGAAAGGGTACGACAGAAGTTGAGATGATCGTTGGCATAGGGGAAGTTTGAATAAGGCAAAAAATGCAGCATCTTTAATCCTGACATAATAGCGGCTCTAACTACAAAGGAAGGAGAAAGAGGATTTAACCGCAGAGGGCGCAGAGGGCGCAGAGGGAGGAGGGAAGGAAGGTTTGCGTATATTTCCGTGGTTGCCTCGAATTGCGATACGGTTGGTAGTAAGGACTTTAGTCCTTTGCACCCTTAAATTTTCACTTTTTTACCTATATGACTTCTTCTACGTTAACTGCTGCCCGGCCTCAAACCTGGATGTGGAAAGGCTTTCCGATTTGCTATCAGACTGCGGGTTCCCAGGGCCCTGCGGTGGTGTTTGTCCATGGTTTCGGCGCGTCTTGGGGCCACTGGCGCAAGAATTTACCGGCGTTGGCTGCTGATTGTCGTTGTTTTGCGATCGATCTTATCGGTTTTGGCGGTTCTGCGAAACCCGCACCCAAGCTGGAGATTGATTATACTTTTGAGACTTGGGGACAGTTGATTGCTGATTTTTGTCGGGAAGTTGCGGGCGGGCCTGCTTTTTTGGTGGGAAATTCGATCGGCTGCGTAGCAATTATGCAAGCCGCTGTCGATTTTCCAGATATCGCCATTGGTGTAATTTTACTCAATTGTTCCCTGCGCTTGTTGCACGATCGCAAACGCGCCGAAATGCCTTGGTATCGCAGTTTTGGAGCGCCAATAGCACAAAAGATTTTAAATGTCAAATGGATTAGTCAATTATTTTTCAAACAATTAGCAACGCCGAATACAGTCAAAAAAGTGCTTTTGCAAGCCTATCACCGTCCCGAAGCTGTCAGCGACGAACTTGTAGAAATCTTGTTAAAACCAGCGCGAGACAACGGCGCAGTGGATGTATTTGTAGCATTTATCAGCTATTCTCAAGGCCCCTTACCGGAGGATTTGTTACCGCGTTTGAACTGTCCTGCTTTGATTATATGGGGCGCAAAAGACCCTTGGGAGCCGATCGCCCTCGGGCGAGAATTAGCCAAGTTTCCGGCTGTAGAAAAGTTTATTCCGCTGGAGGGCGTAGGCCATTGTCCCCAGGATGAAGCCCCGGAATTAGTGAATCCGATTTTACTCGAATGGATTAAACAATTGACAGTTGACAGTTGATAGTTGACAGTTGAAGTTTCTACTCGTTACCAGGCTGGAGCCTGGTAATGCTGATGGGGATAGCAATAGTATTGCTAAAATTTCATCTATTAATATTTTAGTCAACCTCAATACCGCAACATCTTAACAATGAGTCCCAAAATAAGGGTTTTAGCTCATGTTCTTGAAACGCTTGAGGCGAAATGTAGTTAAGATTGGTTAAATAATATACAAACGAGTCAGAATTTTTATCATCATCTTCTCGCTCAATGTGATAACGTATGGTGCAACATTTTAGCGTATTAGGAAGATAGTTTTTTTTAGGATCGATCAAATAATACTTACCATCTTCTTCCCATGTACAGTGCATTGCTTTTAGGCGTATTAAATATTTAGTGATTTGCTTTTTAGTACCCACCAACGGAAAACTTGCTAAAGGGACTGTCAGTAATTTATCCATATTTATGACTTTTCTTAAGCGTATCGCGAGTAAGCCCTGGCATTTTTAATGATTTTTTGAAACGAGCGGGCGAGACTTAAAGATTGAAAAAATAGTCATCCCTATAGCCATCAAGGGTTTGAGATACTAGATTAGATCTAAAACTGTCCTTCGTATTGCTCCTTTGACTTTATCAAATTTTGCAATTGCAATTTTAACATACAGGCAATCAGGAAAAAAGAGTCATTGTGAAAATTGTCAATAGTTCTCAGGATATTTCTTTGAGCGAGGGCGATCGTATTTTTGAGCGCTTCCATCGCGGCTACTTCACTCAGATCCAAAAAATAGCAGGATCGGGATTGAGACTAAGCCTAGCATGGGAAATCGCAAGGGCCCACGGTGGCGATATTCAACTAGATACTGCTATCCTCGGTCAAACAGCGTTTATACTGAGCTTACCTGTGGGCGATCGCTATTAACGGAACTTGAAAATTTTTAAGAAGACTTATCTGGAAATACATCTGCGTTTATCTGCGTTTATCTGCGGTTTCGGGAGCGATAGAAGATTTATACAATAAGTCTAAGGGTTAAGGATATTGTCCCTTCTCGCTCGTGCGATCGAGCCTGTTTTGCAGCCTCTGGTACGAGCATTCCATCCAGTTGACGAGCTAAACATCTCTCCAGTAGTTTACCCAGTGCTGTCATTGTACCAGATCTGCCTGATAAAGGCTATACTCGATTTCTTACCAATTACTTGCATTTTTATTAATTTCTCAGTTATCAATAAAACTTTTCGGTATGGACAACTTGAGCATCGACACTAAAACCCGCACCGTCAAGCTAGCTTCCGAGTGCATAGACCTAAACAAAGAAGAGTATATCGTGCTGCTGCTGTTGAGCAAACACTACGGCAAATATGTCGCACCGACAGCGATTTTTAATGTGTTGTACAAGCGTCCCCCAACAGGTGACGAAGAGAAAATAATAGTCGATCGCATTTTTGAACTCAAGAGAAAGTTAAAAGACAACGGCGACACATCCATGCTAATTCATACCGAACCAAACGGGAGTGGCAAATATGGAATTCTCGCAGTAGAAAGTCCCGTGCAAATCAACGGCGAGATTTTGCAGCCGCCGGAACCCAACCCAGAATCAGAACAACTTTTAAACAATCGGTACCGGGTAATTGAGAAGTTGGGAGAAGGAGGTTTTGGCTTAACATTGTTGGCCGAAGACACGCAAATGCCTTCGCACCGGTGTTGCGTCATTAAGCAGCTTAAGCCGCAGACAAATAATCCTGATATCGATCAAAGTGTTCGAGAGCGTTTCTCTCAAGAAGCTGCTGTTTTGGAAAAGTTGGGCGAAGGGCATTCTCAAATCCCCAAACTTTACGGGCACTTTGAGGAAAACGGTTTATTTTTCTTGGCGCTGGAATGGATAGACGGGGAAACGCTTAACAACCGAGTCAAAGTTGTTGGAAGAATGAACGAGGAGGAAGTTAAAAAAATCCTGACAAGTCTGCTAATAGTTTTGGATTATATACACGAAAAACAGATTATCCACCGAGATATTAAACCCCAAAATATTATATTACGCAAGTCTGACGACGAACCAGTTTTGATAGATTTCGGCGTAGTTAAGGAAACAATTAATCAAGGGATAACTGCTGGGTTAAATGATGTAACAATCTCCATTGGAACGCCCCAATTTATGGCTCCGGAACAAGCCGCTGGGAGACCCGAATATTCGAGCGATTTATACAGTTTGGGATTGACGGCAATTTATTTACTAACTGGAAAGTGGCCCCAGGATTTAGAAACTGACCCCCAAACTCGGGAGATGCTTTGGCAGAATCATTCATCAAAGGTGAGTGTGAGATTTGCCGCAGTTCTGGATAAAGCGATTAGATTTCACCCCCGAAGTCGGTTCGCTAATGCTAAGGAAATGTTAGCAGCTTTGGAGGAGCCAACAGTGGCTACTTTGGCGAGCAGTCACGAGCAAGATAACTCTCAAAAAAGCAGTAACAAAAGCTGGCTTATTTATGTATTTTTGATATTTTTAATTGCTTTAGGTGCGGGTGCTTTTGTCTTCAAAAAAGAGTTGATAAGTATCCTCAAAGATGCTGTACACTTAGCTGAGAGAAGTCTGAATCCTAGCGATTCTCAATTGCCCTCTTTGCCTGGGGTGACACCGGAAAATGCCGAAACTTCCTCGCCTGTAGATGCCAGCAGTTACATCAGTGCGGGCGATCGCATTTTGTTCGCTAGCACGGCAAATCCTGACAAGCAAGCAGGAGTTCGCGCGATCGCCAGCGGTGACTTCAAAACGGCGGTAAGTCAGCTAGAAGCGGCTGTAAAAGTCGATCGCACAGACGCGGAAACTTTAATTTATCTCAATAACGCTCGACTCGGTACTGCACAAGCTTTGAAAATTGCCGCAGTAGTTCCGATTGGCGACAATCTCAGCGGGGCGGCGGAAATCTTGCGCGGGATAGCTCAAGCTCAAGACGAAGCAATTAAGGCGGGAGTGCCTTTAAAGGTGGTTATTGCTGATGACGGTAACGATGAAAATCGGGCGAAGGCTATTGCGAACAGTCTGATTGCAGATAGCAGTATTTTAGCGGTTGTCGGTCACGGCACCAGCAAAACTTCGATCGCAGTTGCTCCAATTTACAGTCAAAATCAAATGGTGGCGATCGCACCTACGAGCACGAGCATTGAATTAGCAACGGTTCCGAGGCGCCCTGACGGAGTAAACTATTTCTTTCGGACGATACCGAGCGACCAATTTACAGGTACGGCTTTAGCTCGCTATATGTTAACTGGTATGAAAAAAAGCACGGCTGCGGTTTTTTACAATTCCAAAAGTTCTTATAGCAAGTCTCTGCAAACAGCTTTTTCTACTACTTTGATTCTGGAAGGCGGTCAAGTTGTTAAAGAAGTAGATTTATCTGAGCCAAATTCGGCGACGCACATCGATGGGATGGAAGCAGATGTGTTAGTTTTCCTACCAGATTCAGATACTGTAAATTCATTCCTGGAAATCGCTAAAAATAATCAAAAAGGTTTGCCAATAATTGGCGGTGATGCTCTATACAATACGGATTTATTGAAACAGGGTGGAGCAGCTTTGAACGGGGCTATAATTTCTGTACCTTGGCATTTTGCTGATAGTAAAAATCAAAAATTTGTAGAATTAGCTAGAAATTTGTGGGGAATTGATGTTAGCTGGCGGACGGCGATGAGTTACGATGCGGTGCAGGTGTTGCGGATGGGAAGGTCGATCGGCAAAATTGCTCCGAATAGCGGTCAAGCGGGGCGAGTGATGCTGGCTAAAGCCTTAGCTGCTGAGGATTTCAAAGTTAGCGGTGCAACGGGGGAAATTAGATTTTTGTCGAGTGGCGATCGCAATAGCAAAGTAGTTCTTTTGCAAATTGTACCCGATTCTAAATCTGGTGCAGGTTACGATTTTGCGCCAGTCGATCGGTAGATTGCAGATTTTAGCTTACTCCCGGCATTTAGAGCGGATGTTGCTAGAAGAGGTGCTTAGGGATGTGGAGAGGGGTAGAGGCGATCGCTCCCTACTCCATCATAGACCAATACGGTTTACTTAACGCTTTTGATGAATTTCATCTGACGATTTTTGGATTATAAAGAGGTGAAGTAGATATTAAGAATATTTTACCGCAGAGAACACAGAGAACACAGAGAGGGGAGGGATAAAAGGTTTTTTTACGACATCCAAAACCCTCGCAATACTCTTCCCTCTGCGCCAAAAGCGCCCCAATACGGTTCAAAACTCTTCTCTTGATGGAGTGGATTGTATTGCAATACGGTTTACTTAATGCTTTTGATGAATTTCATCTGACGATTTTCTGGCAATATAGCCATTTTGGGCAAGTCAGATTTTTCTTAAGTAAACCCTACTCCATCATAGACCTGTTTAGGATTAATGCTCTTGCCGATAAGTACAGCAAAATACCATTACAAAGATGCCAAAGAAAATGAGTGCCCGTTGAAAAGTAAGGACAAATTGCGCGATCGACAGTTCGGAATAAAAGGGCTAACAAGAATACCCCCGATGCTGCTAATAGAACAAATGGCTCACGCTTTTGCTGTTGGTAGTGATATAGTCCAAGCCCTAGTAATACTAAAAAAGTAGGAGCATAAGAAAGAGAACCGTTGAGTACATTTGTAAATTGATTGCTGAAGTTGCTTGCAAATAAAAATCCTACTAGCAATCCTCCTGCATATCCATATTTCATTCTAACTACTTGACGGCTATATAACCATAAAAAAACAAGCTGAAAGAGCACAATAGGAATCATATCTAGCAATCCTGCCCATTCTGTCGCAAATGTATGAAATAGGGTACTTCCAATACCTATACTGGTGGCTAAAGTAATCAATATCCAAATACCAGTCGGTACTTTTTGCTGTTGCCGAGTCAATTGAAAAATAGCCCATGCTGCAATGAGGAAAGAAATATTAGATACAGCATTTAGTGGTTCACTCCATAAACCAGGAATAATACGTTCGCAGTAAAGATCGATGTAATCATTCATGTCATGTCACTGTTTTGAGAGTATAATAGACCTGTTCCATAATTCTTGTGGGAAGTAGGGATTAGGCGGAACGCCTGCCCTTGAGTGGCTCTTTAGGAGATGTCTAATTCAGACTACAGTACAATCGTTAAATTGAACAAAAAACCTGTCTCAAATTTAATGAATTCTCCATTTTATCCCGATCGCCGTTTTTTCAAATACCGAGTAGCCTTGCTAATAAGCATTGCTGTGATTATCCCTTTAGGTTACGCAGTCAGGTTTTCTCGCGGCCCTGCACCGGAATGGTTCAACGATTTTTTCGGGGCCGTAGCTTATGAAATATTTTGGATTTTGCTAACAGTTTTTTTGTGGCCGCAAGCTTCCCTCGTTTGGGTTGCTATAGGAGTGTGTATTGCTATCTGCGGATTGGAGTTTCTGCAACTGTGGCAACCTCCGTTTTTACAAGCAGCTAGAGCTACTTTACCGGGACGATTGGTATTGGGAAACTCCTTTACTTGGTGGGATTTTCCGTCTTATTTTATCGGTAGTTTTTTGGGTTGGGTGTGGGTGCGGTGGCTGAGGCGATCGAACCATTGTCAATAAGCCTTTCATAAACGGGCAAGATGCCCGTTCCACAATAAAATCTAATTTTTGTGGAACAGGCATCTTGCCTGTTGCTGATATTAGTGCAAAAATATCTCCGTTTAAAAAGACTTAAAGCCCTCCGCCAGACTGAGTTTTTTTACTCAACCAATCCTTACCCAATCTGATTGTCACATCCGACTGCAAAGAACCGGTACTCTCAACCAGCACCTCTCCAAAACCCAAAGACTGGCGAATCGCTTGAGCACTTTTAATGTCCCCGTCTTGAGCTACAATCGTCGTTAGGTCTAGCGGTTCAGACCAAGCTTTAGAAACTTGCACATTCCGATAGCCTGCCCGAGTTAAAGTCCTGACAAAATCTTCAACCGCCGATCGATCGCCCGTACTGTCTTGAATCGCCACCTTCAGAAAAGTCGAATCAGCATTCTCGATTGTCCAAGTATTTTGACCGAAGTCAAAATGCTTTGCCACCAGAGTTTCGATGCCATTTTGGTCTGGCAACCAAAAACTTGCCTTGTAGTCCTTAGGATCGCTGAATTTGCCCGGAACCATCAACATCTGCACTCCAGCGCGATCGGTTTGAGTAGCAAAACCAGCCAAAGCCACCAATTCTTCTATACTCAAATTAGTATCAAGGTGAGACTGAATCACCGATAAAATCTTCGGCAACCGAGAGAGCAAACCAACATTAACTTGCTCTTCCACAAAAGCCCGCATCAACAATTGCTGGCGCTGTACCCGCCCGATATCCCCTAAATCGTCATGTCGGTAAAGCAAATAGTGTACGATTTGTTCGCCATTCAGACGTTGTTTGCCAGCCTTTAAATCTATATATAAATGCTGACTTTCATCGGTATACTTCATGTCTTTAGGGACATTAATCGTAATCCCGCCCAGGGCATCTACCAAACTTTTGATGCCTTGAATATTGACTGTGACATAGCGATCGATTCCCACGCCGCCCAGCAGTCCGCTCACTGACTTCGCTGAAGAAGCAGGGCCGCCGTAGTAATTAGCTTCGTTGATTTTCACGACACCCCTACCTTCGACATAGGTGCGGGTGTCTCGCGGAATGGAAAGCACGCTTATTTTTTTATTTTGAGGGTCAAACCTCACCAACAGCATAGTATCGGTTAACCCCTTAAAAGAGTTTTGCCAGACATCGTATCCCTTGTCTTTATCGGGATGGCCTTCGAGGTCTGAACTCAGAACCTTAAGTCCTAGAACTAAAATATTAACTGGGCGAGTCAGCTCCGGCATCTTCATGTTGAGCTTTGCCATGTCGCCTTGAGAAAACACCGCCGCTTCTTCAGGGCTCAACTTTTGTTGCTGAAGCGGCGTTGTGGAAAGGGAGACGGCTAGCAGCGCTCCGGCTGTGGCTGAGAGCATGGCTACTCCAGCCAAACCAAAACCAAAACCCAGCCAACGGCCTCGATGCGGTTGGTGCGATTTTTTGGTTGAAGGTTGAGCGGTTGATTGTTTGATAGGGTCTTGATTAGGAGTTTTTTGAGCTGGCACTGGCTTCCTCACACACAACAAAAATAAAAAAGATCGTGACAATATGTAGTATCAAGCTGAAAACGCAGTCAATCAATACGGTAGGGGCTTAAAAGAACCCTAAATTATGATAAATGTTTGCCGACCACTTGCTCGGCTACGCGGCTAATTCCGGGCAACCATAGCGGTTGACGCTTCCAGAGGCGAACCATCAGTCCCAGGGCAACGATAAAATAGCTGGTTGTCAGCAGGCTACTCATTAATAACATGGTAAGTGTCGAAGATTCCGCAGAAATCGCTCCAGCTTCTAAAAGAATATGTCCTAAGAGCCAGCTAAATGCAAGGGCAATTGCCAATCGGCTGACGGCTTTGCGCTCGGGGCTGCCCTGACGGCGGTAAAGATTCCACAGGGCGGGGAAAAAGCCGATGACTGGGATCATTAGTACAAACAGACTTGCCCGATCGAGTTCGGGATTGTCTAAGGGATCTTTATTTTTCATAATTCGCTACTGAAAATTTGTAGAAGGTCTAGTTTTGCACACAAGTTATTTGTTAGAGGCAAAATTTATATCCTAAACCAAAATTCGGAGAGCAGGGCAGGTTTTGCACAAAGATTGTCTCTTAGAGGCAAAATTTGGCCGCTAAACCTGCCTTTACCTATTATTGACAACTTTTCGACCTGGAGAGCCGCATTTTGATAAACTGGATACAGCACAGGAGACAGGAGAACAGACTTAGCCATGACCAAATCCCAAAAATCGATCGTTATTTCTCCATCAATATTATCAGCCGATTTTAGCCGTCTTGGAGAAGAGATTCAGGCTGTCGATCGCGCTGGCGCCGACTGGATTCACGTAGATGTGATGGACGGTCGCTTTGTACCTAATATTACGATCGGGCCGCTGATTGTCGAAGCAATTCGCCCGGTTACTACCAAGCCCCTGGATGTCCACCTGATGATTGTGGAGCCGGAGAAGTACGTGGAGGACTTCGCTAAGGCTGGTGCTGACATTATTTCGGTGCACGCCGAACACAATGCTTCGCCTCACTTGCACCGCACCCTGGGTCAAATTCGGGAATTGGGCAAAATGGCTGGTGTGGTTTTGAATCCTTCGACACCGCTGGAGTTGATCGAGCACGTGCTGGAACTTTGCGATTTGGTGCTGATTATGAGCGTCAACCCGGGCTTTGGCGGTCAAAGTTTTATTCCGACTGTTGTGCCGAAAATCCGCAAGTTGCGCCAAATGTGCGACGAGAGAGGTCTCGATCCTTGGATTGAGGTGGATGGTGGTTTGAAGGTGGATAATACTTGGCAGGTGTTGGAAGCGGGCGCAAATGCGATCGTAGCTGGTTCTGCGGTATTTAAGGCGAAGGATTATGCTGGTGCGATCGAGGGTATCCGCAACAGCAAGCGTCCGACTCCACAGTTGGCGGCTGTTTAATTGAAAATGCGATCGCGTCCGATAAATTGCTAATAGACTTTTCCGAAAATTATCGCTTCACAGGCATCTGTGAAGCGATAATTATTTGAGATATTTAAACGTCTGTTGATGTCGAATATTGAGCCGACATTATCAGTCCTAAAAGTATCAAGATCTAAGCCGCAACGTCAGGTTAACGGTATCCTTCACAAAGCCAGGAACTAGCCAACTAAAAAGCGATCGTTTAATCTCTTTAATAACCTCCGCATCCGTCACCGTCGCAGGGTAAGCACACGTTATACCATTTTTCTAAAGATCCGATAGAGATCGAACACGACAAGACATTGTAATTTATACACTTTCCCTGTTTGCCAAAGTCTGTCATAACTTTAAAAAAATGGTATTATCACTCATATTTTTAACTTTGAGAGCAATTTTATTTGAAAAAGTGTTTAAAGAATTACTACCTCATTTTCGACAAAAATGGTTGATGAGAAAATCGAGACCATTACCAGATAGCGTACAATTTGCCTTAAAAAACTTTGAAAATATCTGGATAGCTGACGGCTCAACATTAGAAGCATTATTTCGTAAACTAGAAAGTTTATCAGATTTTCCAATTGGTCAATTATCCGGAAAAATGGGAGTAATCGTAGACCTAGTAACTCATCTTCCCGAAGAAATTTGTTTTTGGGAAAATCCGAAACAAGCAGATACTCATGTTCGAGGAAGATTTCCTAAAAACAGTTAAGCCAAAAATCTTGCTGTATGGTAGGAGGCTTCTATCATTTCGCTTTTTGGAAAAAATTAATCGAGCAAGAAATTGGATTTATTACTCGGATTAAGAAAGGTGCATCTTATCAGGTCGAGCGGGTATTAACCAATACTTATGATGTCAAAAACCAGATAATTTAGATAGGTGCAGGGACAAAAAAACACCAGCCTTGACTATAAGACAATACGGTTAACTTAAGACAGCCCTGGGGGTAAAACCCTATGAAAAATAGATACTGCGTAGCCGCGTGCCTGCCCGTTGGCGAAGCCGCCCTGAAAGGGCTAGGGCTTATGCTTCGTTCCTCTCTTCGGACAATTTTAAGTAAACCGTATTGGACTATAAGATTAGTACAAGTTCGCTCAAAGAAATCCTGGCGTTCTTATCTAACAAGTGTCCGAGAACCTAAAATATTACCCCCCTATGTAGTGGCAGATTTGTATCAAAGACGCTGGCGAATTGAAGATATCTTTTGTACAGTAAAGAGACTTTTAAATTTAAGTTATTTATGGACAGGTTTGCTCAACGGAATCCAGATTTAAATCTGGGCTAGTTGGCTATTTTATGCGGTTTTGATAGACTTAGGGGATGCCGTTGACCTCTCAACGTACCTTCTACAGTTGCTTCTAAAACAAAACCGTTTTATTGGCTCTACAACCCCTATTCATTTTGTTTGCTCCTGAATATAATTTGAATTAAGCCGATCGCACTTTTAGCACTCCCCGGTCAAAAACCCGCTTGTCAGTACCGATCGCACTGACAAACATCCGGTCTTCATAGACATCAAACGTCGCAAAACTCAGGCGGCTAGCAGAAAACTCCGTCCACTCAGAACGCCCCACCGGACGAGTCCCTCCGCCAGCACCGCAAATTAAATAAGTCGTACCGTCAATCGAGCGGGTGCGTTCGTAACTGTGTTCGTGTCCGTTGATATAAAGCTGCACGCCGTATTTTTGAAACAAAGGCGTCAAAGTCTTAATAAAAGGTTGATTCAATCCATACACGCCAGAGGAATAAATCTGGTGGTGACCGAACACAACTTTCCAGGGTGCAGTGCTTTGGCTTAACTCTTTCTCCAGCCAAACAAGCTGATTTTTCCAGTCAGCATTGTCATTGGTATCTAATGCAAAAAACTGTACCGGATCGCGCCGAAAAGTATAGTAGCGACCTTGCATATTAAAACCCGGATATTTAACTTGCGGGTCGCCGTTAGCAGTGCGAATGTCGTGATTTCCCAAACAAGCATAAAATTTAACGCCTTGCTGCAATAACGGCTGATAAGGCTTCTTAAAAACAGCATTAATTTTTTCAATTTCGCCGTTATTGTAGATATTGTCGCCGGCGAGAACAGCTATGTTAAAAGGATTTTCCCGGTGATATTGCGCCATCGCCTCAGCCACAGCATACTGACCTTCAGCGCCGGTACCGGTGTCGGCCAGCGAAATAAAGCGTAAAATAGGCGGTGAGGCCGGCAATGGGACGATCGCCCTTTGGGCCTCAAGGTTAGAAGGCACAGCAGCATTGGCGTCTTTACCCCAGGAAGTCCGAAGCTGAAGCATTTTCGAGACTCCGGCCAAACCTAGGGCGCTCAGACTGCCTAAAATTAGAAAGTGACGGCGTTTGATGCTCATGAGAAATTTGGGTAGAACTAATGAAATGATAAATTAAGGATGAGATGGCTCACCTAAAATTTATCCTGTTTAGATATATTTGTAACGCTCCAAGGCAGATAAAATGTCAGAAGAACCACTAAACCAACCAACTCCAGAACCGTTTGAATCTCCGACACCCGAGGTAGATTCCCCAGCAAAGTCGGCCGCGACTCGCACCACAGCTAAAAATGCTAGCAGTTCTGTTCCCACAAATGAGAAAATCAAAGCTTTGATGACCTCGATTGGGAATTTGGGAAAAGGGGGAAAAAAATTAGCAGCAGAACCTCCTTTGCAGCCCCAAAAGCCCGCACCAACTGCTTCCAACTCAGCAACAACTCCTCCTCCGCCTGCGAAAGTTAACAGCGTTCCCCCGCCAAAAGCTGGGGTAAAATTCGCTAAAAAGCCTGTATCTAAACCCGCGGGCGGCAGTTTTTTAGGGAAAGTCGGCGTACTTTGGCAAAGTATTGTGCGGTTAGTTCGATCGTTCCTACCTGCATCTGCGAACGCCAAGCTGTCCGATCCAATTTTAAACGCCTCCTTAGCTGCAATTCTCATCGTTGCGATCGGTTTAACTTTCAACAGTTTCTCGGCAAAACCGCCCCAGAAATTAGCAAAAGCGCCTATCCCAGCAGCACAGCTATCCCCAACCTTTGACGATTTTGTGGCGCCGGGAACAGCGAAATCCCCAGAGGCGATCGCAAATTCTCAGCCTACACCCGCTAATTTTAAAAGCAAATTGCCCGATTTAGCAGCGCCGAAAAAACCGGAACCTGTAGAAATTCTCCCGCCGCCGCCACTGACGCCGGAACAGTCGCTGATTGCGGCGATTCAAAATCAAGTTGCTGAAATTACTAATCGACTGGGCGGCGGTTTAGTTAAGTCTGTTGATGCTGATTTCTCGATCGGTCTTTTGACTGTCAAAGTCGCTGAAGATTGGTACAAACTCAGCGATGTAGAGCAAAATCAGCTCGCCAGTCAAATGTGGAAAGAAGCTAACTCACTGGATTTCAGCAAGCTACAAATTGCCAATTTGGAAGGAAAGTTAATAGCTAGAAGTCCGGTTGTTGGCTCGGAGATGATTATTTTAGAAAGAGGAATTAATAAAGTTTAAATTCGGGAGCATCTCCTTTTTACAAATCTATTCGTAGGGGCGAAGCATTTCGGCAGTAAATCTCTGATTCTGGTTCATAAATTATGTGCCGAAATGCTTCGCCCTTGCCACAATGAGATGCACCGTTAAATTCTCTGTATCTGCAAACAGTCAGATCCATCTGAAAGTCCAGGACGCAGCATCAAATTAGCTAGGTTTGTAGTGAGGACTTCAGTCCTCATCAAATGAGAGAAGACTGAAGTCCTCACTACGAACCTTAAAAAGTTGATTTACACCAGAGATTAAATTAATTAATTTTGAGAAAAATTGAAAAATGACAATTTTAACTCAAGTCCAACAAGTAGAAATTAAATATCCCAGCAGCGACCCAGATGCGATCGCTGAAAGCGACATCGGGCGCCATTATATAACTTACGGCTAGGTGAATCCCGCAAACCCATTTTCACCAACCTATCACCAAGTCACCCAAACCATCCCAGTCGGCACAGCCCCAAGCGGTTTGCGGCAAATCGCCCTTAGCAGCGACGGCAAAAAGCTATTTGTTACCGCACCAAACGGCGCGAACAGCAAGATTTACGCCGTTAACATCGACCCCAAAGACCGACCAATCAGCCCCGGCGCGAACCCCAAAAAATGGAATCAATTAATTGGAACTGTAACAGCCGATGAAGGCGTAGAAGGATTAGCTGCTACGGTCGATCCGCTGAAAATGACATTTACAAACAGCGGCAAAGATAGCAAAGGATTTGGGGTACTGGATATTACCAATAACGACCCCGTAAGTTTTGCTGCTACTACTCGCTATACAAATTTAGGGCTGGGTTCAACTTTTGATTACTTCGATGTGAATGAGGGAGTTTCGGTAACAGTTTTACCGGATGCGAGTTATGCGTTTGTTGTGGGTCGGAATGCGGATACGAAATTTTTCGGTCAGGAAATACCCAGCATAGATGGAGACCCGCGAGCAGGCAGCAACATCGGCATTATCAAAGACCCGCTGACAAATCCGCAATTAGTAGCGGCAACTCGACCGATTCCAGATGGATTCGCTACAGACTTAGCGCTGTCAAGTGATAGCAAGTTTCTTTACGCTTCCTATCCAAATTTAAGCGGTGCGAATGGCAAAGTTTATGTTTTTGATGTGGAGGAATTTGTCAAAACGCTGACCAACCCCAGTCAATTCCAAGTAGATAATAAAGGTCGGGGTGTTGGGCTGCCGTTGTTTAACAGCGCTACGGCACGAAATGCTACGATTGCTGACTTGGCGGCGATTCCAATTGATAATATTAATCCAGCAGTTAGTGTTGCTGCTGATTTTCAGATTCTGACCGACGCGAACAATCAATATACTTACGGCGTACCGCCGGGAAGTAAGAAAGCTCCCGTTTCTGTGACAAACCCTCGCGGTTTGGCGGCGACACCGCTGGATTGGCTGGATTTGAAAGAGCCGATAGGTACTAGCAAGAGTTCAGAAAATCCCCTTAACCCAAAGTTCCAATGGAGTTTTGACAGTCCACCGAATCAGGACATTACAGAAGTTAATCTCTTCGTCAGCCTGTTTGACGAAGGTGAGGGACTTTTGCCGTGGGATAAAGTAGTTGATTTACCAGATCCTAACGGTAACAAATTTCTCTCCGACCAAGGATTGAGCAAACCCCAGCAGTTAGGTTTACTGACAAAACCTTGGAACACATCTTCTTACCACGGTCAAGAAAACGATTTCAATCCCAACCGCATTTTAACTGCGACTTGGCAGAAAGATAGCACCAATATCGGCAAGTGGACTTTCGATGGCGGTAAAACATTTACTCAGGGAACCAATACCAGCTTTACACTTCCTCCCAGTCTCAAACTGACTGCCGGCCAGAAGTACAATTGGGCAGTTGAAGCTTGGAATAAAGAAGGAAAACGCAACGAGGAGTTTGGTAATTTCTGGACGCCGCTACCGCCAGCCCTCAACGGTGACAATACCTTCAGCAGCGTCACCGTGCTGACCCACGGCTTTAAACCTCCTTTTAGTCCTCCCTTTTTCAATAACCCTGGAATTCCTTCAGAATTTTATCAACTGGGTAATAGCATTGCCAATGCAGGTATCGACGGTGGCGGTTTGATGATGAGGTACGACCTGCCTACAGGTTACTGGGTTCCTGTCAACAAATATGGTGCAGTGCCCGGAGACTTCCCATCAGGTTTGAACCCGCAAAACGATCCGCAATATCTCACTAAATTGGAGAGTTATATAGCTCCCTACCTTGACAACAATGAACCGTTAGTGCTGCTGAATGACTGGTCGCAAAATAATGAATCGGCCGTTCCTGATTCAGGCTTCACAGAGGCGGCAGCAGATGCTTTCTTTACTTCCCTCGTGCAGTTGGATGGAGTGTTGAAGGATGAAACTAGCACGGCTAAACAAGGCGCACTTTTCAATTCCCCGCTGCACTTTGTTGGTTTCAGTCGAGGTACTGTTGTTAACAGCGAAATTATTCAGCGTTTAGGTTCTTATTTTCCTGATGCTGGCGGCAAAGAAAATTCCAATACTCGCGACCTTCAGATGACAACTTTAGACCCCCACGATTTCGATCAACCGGGGCTAGATGTGGTGACAGAGAATTTCGGCGATTTCCGCGAGCCAAAGGTTCAGGTGTGGAAAAATGTCACTTTTGCGGATAATTACTATCAGACAGTACCGAATTTATTAAGCGGTACGGTTTCGCCTGCGGGTCGGGATATTCCGAATCTCCCGTCTACTGAGAATGGGAAAACAGCCCCCGGACTTAAGTTGCCGCGAGAAGGTTGGAGGTCAGAAAATCCCGATGCTACAGCTCCGCTGTTGGGAAAACCGGATTTGTCGGTTTTTCTGGGAACTAATAAAAACAACCCAGATTATAATAAAAGTCGTGCTGGGTTTACCAAGGAAACAGATCCTACTGTTGGTATTGCTGGAAGGGGAGCTGTACACGGACGTGTTTTGAGCTGGTATGGGGGAACATCAGACCTCTTTCCAACTAACTTCCCTTTCAATGAAGACTTAGATGTTAATCCTCTTTTCCGCCGACGCGGCGATGGGTATCGCGAACCTTTATTCGATAAGGACTTTTCATTTGGCGGTACTGTTTTGACAGACTCCGCTCGCGTTAGCCCTTGGTATACGCCGGAAGAGCGTTTTGAACACGGTGTTGATGCTGCTCCTTGGGAGGGAATTGGTACGGGGTGGTTTTATTCGGTTTTGGGTGGCGGTTCGGAGTTGCGTCCCCAAACGAATGTAGAGCGTATCCCGGTTGATTTTGACAATACTTATGATGCCAGGATGCGGGGAGATGGGGCGGTTCCTACTTTGTTTAATGGCAATTTTGATGCTGTTTTCAATCCGCAGGGTGGTAATCGGACTATTTTTTCTGATGCGATTCCTGGTTGGTCTTTGCATAATGGTGAAACGTCACCGAGTGTGTCTACCAGCAATCTTGTTGATGTGAATCAGTTATCTGCAACAGAAGCTCCAGCTTTGCACGCGGAACTCGATAGAATTGGAGTCGATCGAACTCAAGCAAATTATGCTCTGAAGCTAGAATCAGGAAAAAGTATTACCCACAATCGTTTTGTTGTACCTGATTGGGGAAACTTACGGTTTGACCTCCATGTTCCCGAAGCAGAACTAGGTTCGGGAAGAAGTGTTTTGGTCACTTTGTCAGCAGCAGATGGAAGTCCTTTAGGCGTTTCATCATCGATCAACTTGAGGCGAGCGAATCGTACAAGAGGTGCATATTTAGCAGATACACAAAGGATTGATTATGGAATTCAAGGGTTTGAGACTTTCCAAGTAGAGGTGCCTGACAATTTGCGCGGTCAAGTAGCAACTCTGAAGTTTGAAGTTGTTGGTGGCGGTAATGTTTACTTAGATAATGTATTTTTTAAAAGCCAACATCTACTGTTTGGAAATCCCTCAGATGCAAGGAACACAACTGATCTTGCTATTGCGGAGCGCAATAACTATTTGCTAGAGAAAGCACAGTTTGCCACTGCTTATGATGACAGCAGTAAAACTCCTAAATGGGTAAGTTGGCAACTGAATCAAAAGTGGCTGGGTAGTGTTGCGCGCTCAAATCTCAGATTTATCGAAGATCAAAGTATTCCTGAAACTTGGGGTCGGGTCAAAAATGAGGACTACAGCAACAGTTTGTATTCAAGGGGTCATATGCTACCTTCGTCTCAGCGAACTAATAGTGAAAAGGACAACATAGCGACTTTTTTGATGACGAATGTAGTTCCACAGCATCAAGATAACAACGATCTCAGCCTAGATGAAAATCCGCAAAGTCCAGCATGGACGAGTTTTGATGATTTGCTTGCATCCACTACTAATATTGACTCAAAAGAGCTTTATGTTGTCGCTGGGGGTTATGAAAGCAATCTAAATCCTCAACGTATAAGCCATAGAGCAAGACCCAGCAGATTAACAAATCCCCAGATTCTTACAAGCAAAGGAATCAATATTCCTGGTTGGACTTGGAAGGTCGTACTGGATTTAGAGCAACCAGGACTGAATCCTGCTAATGTCACAATTGCTAACACTACAACTTACGGCATTTTGACACCCAACGAGGTTGAACCAGCTCACGTCCCAACTAATCCAAATGGATCGGTAGATGCCAATGGAGATTTCCCACTTCCAGTTCCTCACCCATTCAATACTTTGTTGGGGTTAAGTCTTCCAGACATACAAAACAAAGCTGCTTGGAGAAATTGGCAAACATGGGGAAATAATCGAATCATAAGGCTGATCGTCTAGACATCAAACAAATTAGCCTGGAAAGCTTGCTTAGCATACCAGGCTATTGACTTTTAATAAAGTCTATGAGTTGAAGATGATTTGACTTTTTCTTATATCAAATCAATCTTAGACCGTGCTAATGAGATAATCAAAGTATATCCTACCATCTCCAATACCCTTTTCCAGCAAAACCGATCTATCAATCCCTTTAGGAGCAATCGTCATTCCTAATAGTACCATCAGGCATAATGGTATTGCAGAAAATCACACGACCTTCTCCGGTGGCTGCAAATTCTGCACCCATTAGATTGGCTCTAGTCAGGTTAGTATCAATCAATCGCGTACAATGCAGGTTGGCTTCTCTCAAGTCGGCATCAACCAGTTCGCCTCCCAGTTCGGCATAATCTAAGATAGCGTCCCTCAAATCGGCAGCAATCAATATAGTACCCAATAGGATAGCAGATTCTAGGTTCGTACTACTCAAATTAGCACCGCTGAGATTAACAAAACTCAAATCGGCTCTAGTCAAGTTAGCACCGCTGAGATTGATACCACTCAACTCATTCTGACCTGGTGGGAGGTCTCTAATATCACCCACGTTAGCAACGTTTAAATCAGCATGACTTAAATCAACTCCAGGGAAATTTCTCTCTCCCGCAGCGTAACGCCTATATAGTTCTTCAACATCCATAGCTGTCTTGTTCAAGCTGTTTATACTTTTATAATAGCACTGTCACTTTTACTTTTACTTTGTATCAAAACAAAGCTGCTTGGAGAAGTTAGCAAACATGGAAGCTGACTGTTAAGCAAATCGAGGAGTTGACTGAGCTTAACTTTTTCTCAAATATCCCCGACGAGATTGAGGAAATAATCGAATCAGAAAGTTGATGGTCTAAATTTCAAATAAATTAGCCGGGAAAGCTGACTTTGCTTACCAGGCTATTAACTTTTAATTAATTAAAACCTAGCGAATATAAATAATTGATCGAAGGCAAAAATATCTAAAAAGCCACTCCATCAAGCATTACTATTACACGCTATTACACAAATTATTTAGGCTACTCATACTCTTCATTATTAATAGTACCATCAGGCATAATTGTATCACTAAAAACTACATACCCATCTACATGAACTTGAAATATTGCCCCCCTCAAATTAGCTCTGGTCAAGTGAGCATAAGCTAATCTCGTACAAAACATACTGGCTTCTCTCAAGTCAACATCAATTAGGTTGCATGCCAGTTCAGCATAATCTAGGATAGCATCACTCAAATTAGCACCAGTCAATATCGTGCATTCTAGAGTAGCAGACTCTAGGTTTGCACTGCTCAAATTAGCACCGCTGAGGTTAACACAAATCAGTCTGGCTCCGGTCAAGTTGGCACCGCTGAGATTGATACCGCTCAAATCATTTTTACCTGGTTCGAGTTCTTCGGGATATCCCACTTTATCAAAGTTTAAGTCAGCATGACTTAAATCTACTCCTGAGAAATCCCTTTCTCCCGCAGCATATCGCCTATATAGTTCTTCAACGTCCATAGCTTTCTTGTTCAAGCTGTTTATACTTTCATAATAGCACTGTCACTTTTACTTTACTTTATTGGGGTTAAGTCTTCCAGACATACAAAACAAAGCTGCTTGGAGAAACTGGCGAACATGGAAGTTGACTGTTAACCAAATCGAGGAGTTGACTGACCTTGACTTCTTCTCAAATATTCCAGACGAGATAGAGGAAATAATCGAATCATAAGGCTGATCGTCTAGACAGCAAACAAATTAGCCTGGAAAGCTGACTTGGCTTACCAGGCTCTTGACTTTTAATAAAATTTAGAAGCAGCAAAAGGGAATACTTCTAGTTTAGATCCTAACCGCGTTGGCGGTTGCTATACTTATTTCTTTCGGGCCAATTTTTACTATTAATAGTGCCATCAGGCATGATCGTATCGCAAAAAATTAAACCATCTTCTTCTGTCATGACTTGAAATGTTGCCCCCATCAAGTTGGCTCTGGTCAGGTCAGTACCAATCAATCGCGTACAAAATATACTAGCTTCTCTCAAGTCAACATCAATTAGATTGCATACCAGTTCGGCATAATCTAAAATGGCTTTCCTCAAATCGGCACCAGTCAATATCGTACATTCAAGGGTGGCAGAGTCTAGGTTCGCACTACTCAAGTTAGCACCGCTGAGATTAACACAACTCAGATTGGCTCTAGTCAAGTTAGCACCGCTGAGATTGATACCACTCAACTCATTCTGACCTGGTTGGAGGTCTTCCATGTATGTCACGTTAGCAATGTTTAAATCAGCATGACTTAAATCAACTCCAGGAAAATCTCTCTCTCCCGCCGCGTAGCGTCTATATAGTTCTTCAACATCCATAGCTGTCTTGTTCAAGCTGTTTATACTTTTATAATAGCACTGTCACTTTTACTTTTATTTTGTATCAATACAAAGCTGCTTGGAGAAGTTAGCAAACGGAAATAATCGAATCATAAGGCTGATCGTCTAGACATCAAACAAATTAGCCTGGAAAGCTTGCTTAGCATACCAGGCTATTGACTTTTAATAAAGTCTAATTTTCATTTTTATTAATACTGCATTTACTAAAGCTCAATATTAGCCGATCGCCCTTTTAGCCCTTTGACCCCTTCTGCTCTTCAAAAGTACGATTCGACATACATAATTTAATTTAAAAAAAGCGACATCCATTTTGTTGCTCTCAAAAAAAAGGGAAGTCTATTTACCTTAACTATTGTTACGCACTCTGCCATCGGGCATGAGGGTTTCCTCAAAATGGCAATCTCGAAATTTAACCCCGAATATATCATCTTTCACACCGAAGTCGGCTTCCCGGAAGTCCGTTTTAGTCAACTTGGCTTCATCAAAATCAACACTGTGTAACCTAGCTCCCTTGAAGGTTGCCTCCGTCAAATTATTGCAGATAAAGCTGAAACTGCCTATTCTTGCCTTATTCAATTTGGCTCTACTGAAATCGGCACAGAAAAAACGACTCTCAAATAACCCAGCTCCCGTAAAGTCGGCTCCGCTCAAATTGGCATGGGCAAAAACTGATTGGAAGAAACCGGTTTCCCGCAAAATAGCATTGCTCAAATCTGCTCTTTCAAAATTGCTTTGATCGAAATCAACCCTAGTCAAGTCAGCTCCTCCCAAAATCACTCCATTCATGTAGGGCCCGAGCTCTTGGATATTACTATTACGCAAAATAATACCGCTCAAATCCAATCCTTTTAATTGTCCGAGCTCCCAAGACCTGCGTTCCCGGCTGCAATTGGGACTCTCTACCATCAAGCCGCTAAAATTTCTTTCCCCAGCCGCATAACGATTGATGATATCTGTAAACAGCATCTTTTGCATTTGGAAAATAGCGGTATCTATCTGCGCTCCCTGAAAGTTGGCACGTTTAGTTTTCGCGCCAACCAAGTATGTCATGCTAAAATTTGCCGAGGTACAATTAGCATCAATCAAATAAGCATCCGTCAAATCAGCTCCCCACAAATTAGCGTGACTGAGATTAGCACCTTCCAAGTCAGCCAGTCCTAAGTCAGCATCACTGAAGTCAGCTTCTTCTAAGCAAGCATTACTTAAGTTAGCGCGACTGAGATTAGCAGTGCTCAGGTTAGAAGAAGCTAGATGCGCTCCGCTGAGATTGGTTTCTCTCAAATTAGCACCTCTCAAATCAGCGCCACTGAGCTCGATGCCACTCAAGTCCATGTTTGCTAGATTGGCATCGACCAAGCTAATTTCCGAGAAATCTCTCTCGCCATCGGCATAGCGTCTGAGCAATTCTTCAGCGTCCATAACTTTCGACCTTTATCTATTTACACTCTTAATAATACTACTTTTAAAAAAGCTATTCTACTCCCGGGATTACACTATTCCAAATAGTACCATCGGGCATGATGGTATCTTTAAAGTGAGCATCTGTAAAAATAGCCATTTCAGATTTGTTAGCTCTAATTTCATCCAGATCCAACTCAGTACCAAAAAAGTTAGTTCTCGTCAAGTCAGCCCGATAAAAACGAACTCTATCTTTAAACTTAGCATTCCTAAAATCACTATCGGTTAAGTTAGCATCATCAAAACTTGTCTCAATCATCTTGGCTCCACTTAAGTTTGCTCTACTCAAATTCGCGTCGTAAAACTTAGTCTCCTGCAAATCGGTTTGAGTCAAATTCGCCCCTGTCAAATCCGCTCTGCCAAAGTTAGCTCGCCACAGACAAGCTCCGCTCAGGTTAGCCCCAGTCAAATCAGCATTTTCAAAATGTGCGCGGGCCAAGTCAAGGTCGCTCAAATCTGAGCCACTAAAATTGATTCCTTGTCCGTACAAAACCAGATGTAGCAAGTCACTTTCCCTGAAGTTAGCTCCACTCAAGTTCACTCCACTTAAGTAGCGCTCCTTAGATTGCTGGTCGCTCAAGTACACTTGAATACCACAACTGTTTTCTACTGTTGTATATTCTGATATATTCTGCTTCTTTTTCTTCTTCGTTCATGACTTTATTTCTAGAATCTGTTGAGAATAAAAATGACGGATTAGTCTTCACTATTCCAAATAGCGCCATCGGGCATGATGGTATCTTTAAAGTAAACGTCTTTGAAAACAACCCTTCCAGGTTTGTGATCGTTAACTTCACTTATTTTAAATTCAGTGCCAAAGAAGTTAGCTCTCGTCAAGTCACACTTAGAAAAACCCACCCCATTTTGAAACTTAGCATCCCTAAAATCACTATCAATTAAGTCACAAAAACCAAACCCGGTGTCAATCATTTTGGCTCCACTAAATTTGCATCTACTCAAATTAGTCATGTGAAAACCAGTTTCCTGTAAGTCACTTCTGCTGAAATTTGCCCCAGTCAAATTCGCTCTGCGAAAGTTAGCCCGCCACAGACAAGCTCCGCTCAGGTTCGCCCCACTCGAATCCGCATCTTCAAAATGCGCGTAGGCCAAGTCGAGGTCGCTCAAATCTGAGCCACTAAAATTGATTCCTTGTCCGTAAAAAACCAGCCGTTGCAAGTCACTTTCCCTGAAGTTAGCCCCACTCAAGTTTACTCCACTAAAGTAACCATCCTTACACTGATCGCCGGTCAAGTTCACTTGAATTAGAGAAACCACAACTGTTTTCTACTGTTGTATATTCTGATATATTCTGCTTCTTTTTCTTCTTCGTTCATGACTTTATTTCTAGAATCTGTTGAGAATAAAAATGTTGATACTACTAAAATAGCTCAATCTTTGAAGGCTCACAAGGAAGAACAGCAAGCGCGGCTGGCAGCGGAGTCAGCTTTGCGATCGCTCTTAACTCAAGTTTTAAATTCTGGGATGAATCTGGAACAGGTGGCGCAAATGATGAATTTATCGACTTTGGAGGTGAGACGATTGGTTGGAGAAAACTTTTGAGTGCATTGACAACAGTAAGGTGCGCGGGAGCACCTTACTTGACAAAATATTAACAGTCAGCAGTCAAGAATTAATATCATGTCCCGTCGAACGACCATAATAAGATTGGTTTGTAGTGAGGACTTCAGTCCTCGGATTTGGATGCGGACTTGCATTCCTCACTACAAACCATTTTTAGGGCTGATAATTGACACGGTGTGACTAAAGTCTTCACTAGAAACGGTTTTTAGCGTAATTGACAGGGCATATAGCCTTTCTCAAAAAGATGAGGTATAACTGACAGCTCGATAACCGCTTAGACGTATAGGGCCCAAGCCCAACAACATACCTCATATGAGAGCTAGATTCGCTATAATATCAATTATTATTTGAAAGGCTTGTTAGTAGGTTTAAAACCTTGTTTTTGAAAATAGGTTTTAAATACTTCGTGAGCAATTGGTGCGGCCGAGACGGCACCAAATCCTCCGCCTTCGACTATAACTGCGATCGCAACTTCCGGCTTGTCAGCGGGAGCAAAACCCACATACATCGAATTGTCAGGATGACCTGGCATTTCCACAGTCCCTGTCTTGCCAGCACTTAAAGGAATTGTACCGTCATTCAGACCGCGGCCTGTACCCTTTTTCACCACGTCCATCAATCCTTCTTTAATCACCTTTAAAGTAGAAGGTTTAATTCCTGTGGGGATTTTTTTCGTGAGGGGTGTATTGGTTTGAGAAGCCAATAAGTGCGGCTGCACTCGATAACCGCCATTAGCAACAGTTGACACCATCACAGCCAATTCTAGGGGAGTACAAAGTACCAAACCCTGACCGATCGCCATTGTGACGGTATCGCCCACATACCAATCTTCCTTGTACATTTTCTTTTTCTCTGCTGGCGTGGGCACTTGACCGTGATTGGCACCGTCTATCCCCAAAATATCTAAATTAATCGTCCCGCCAATGCCCATTTTAGACGCCCATTTCGACATTTGTTCCGGGCCTGCCGCCATGCCTACTTGATAGAAAAATGTATTGCTGCTAAAGGCCAAAGCATCGCGAAAACCGATAACACCTTGACCCGCGCCGTGTTCGTTGAAAGAAATGCCACCGATCGTAATTGAAGAAGATGATACTAAAGTCGAGTCAGGAGAAAACTTGCCCGATTCCATGCCGGCGACAGAAGTTACAATCTTAAAAGTGCTGCCGACTGGATAGCCTTGAACTGCCCGATTTAAAAATGGTTTTTCTGGCCCTTGCAGTCGATCCCATTCTGTTTGAGTCACCTTGCGGGTGAAAATGTTGGGGTCAAATGTCGGCCAACTAGCCATTGTTAAAAGCGCTCCGGTTTTCACGTCGATCGCTACAACGGCACCCAGGCGATCGCCCAAAGCTTTTTCGGCAGTTTTTTGCATATCTAAATCTAAAGTTAGCTGCACGGGTTTGCCGGGAATAGGCTCTTTTACGCCTAAATCTTGAATTTCCTCGCCCTTAGCGTTCACCTCGATCAAACGGTTCCCCCAAACGCCTTCTAAAGTTGGATTGGCTAACTTTTCAACTCCCATTTGACCGACGATCATCCCCATTGGATATGCAGGATTAGCTTTTAATTCGTCTAAAGTAGCTTCACCGACGTACCCCAAAAGGTGAGCTGCTAATTGCTGGTTGGGATTGTCGCGGCTCGATTCTACGCGAATTTCAACTCCCCGCAAAGTATTGCTTTGTTCTCCCAAAGCGACGAAAGTAGCGACATCGATATCTTTACTAATTCGCACTGGCAGGGCTGATTTGTAGCCGGCTACATCGATTTTTTTGATGATTTCGGTGGCGGGAAGTTTGACGATCGGGCTCAGTGTAGCCGCGACTTCTTGCCAATCCTTTGCCGATCGCTCTTTTGGCCACAAATACACCGATCGCGATACGCGGTTCGCCGCCAAAATTTTGCCGTTGCGATCTAAAATTTGACCGCGAGTCGCTGCGACTGAGACAGGGCGAATGCGGTTATTTTCCGCCCGCTGTCGGTTGTAGGCTCCCTGTACCAGTTGCAATTCGGCTAGACGAAACATCGGCATCGTCACTAATGTAGTGACGATCAGCATAAAAATCATCACTTGGAGCGATCGACTCCGTTGCTGTGCAGGATTGTCCGAGGTATTTTTGTTTAATCGGACTTTAGAGTTAAAAGAAAAATCGCTAGCCATATTAATTAATCTGCTCTTTGATTGAATTAACAGGCAGATCTAATTCTCATCCGGATTATTTCGGGGAGGATACAGCGATGACAACTTTTAGCTCTTTAGTGACCGACATAAATATGCCTATTGGCAGATACATAAATACGTAAAATCCCGTACAGTTCTTGTTCTACAATTTCCTATTTATTTTCCTATTAGCATAAATAATTGCTTGAAAGCCTCTGGGTTTGGCGTAGAAATTAAAATCAGACGATTCATTACTCCAATCCTCGGACTTCCAGGTAGAGGTTGCCCTCAAGCGGTCAACTGTCAACTAAGAGGGCTCTCACGGGGGCACTGCCCCTACAACAGATCAACTGTCAACTGTCAACTGTCAACTGTCAACTGAATGAACGACGCATAGGCTGTCACCTTAATATCAATTCCAGTAATATCTCCACCGACAACAACAGCCGTTGCTCCTAAATTCAATGCTTTTTGAGCCATGGAGGGCCCAGAGATTCCGCCTTCGCAGATAACGGGAATCTTGAGCTTTGCTACCATTTGCGCTAGCAAATCAAATCCGGGCGGCGAGAAACTTTCTGTTTGGGGTGTGTAGCCAAAAAGAGTAGTACCGACAGTATCTGCACCAGCTTCAGCAGCGGCGATCGCAGATTCTATAGTATCTACATCCGCCATGACTAATTTCCCTAATTCTTTGTGAATGCGATCGATTAACGTCTTTAAGTCTTCGCCAGCAGGGCGGTTTCGCAAAGTAGCGTCAATGGCGATAATATCTGCTCCTGCAAGTGCGATCGCCCGTGCGTCTTCAAACCGAGGAGTAATGTAAATCTCGCATCCCGCCAATTGCTGCTTCCAAATGCCAATTACGGGAGCCGATACCTGTTGTCGCACCGCTGCAACGTGAGCCGGGGTGTCAATCCGCACGCCCGATGCACCTCGATTGATGGCGGTGCGAGCCATTGCTGCAATCACGATCGGATCGTGCAGCGGCGAATCAGCAGGTGCTTGACAAGAAACAATTAATCCTGTAGGAATTTGACAGTTAATCATGGGGTATGGGGCATGGGGCATGGGGCATTGGGCATCGGGCATTGGGCATTGGGCATCGGGCATTGGGCAGGGGGCATCGGGCATTGGGCAAACAGGGCATTGGGCTTTTTTTGTGATTTATTCCCTGTGTCCTATTGAACTCAAATAAGCGTTAAGTTTTGGTAGTAATTTATCGACAATTGGTTTGAATTTGCTTACTTCTTCGCTGGTGATAAGGTGTCTAGCATAGGCTAATCTTAACCAGTTTACGGTTTCGTACAAAGAGCCTCTGGCAATTTTTACAAAACGCCGATTATCTTGATCATTATAACGACCTCTTCCTTCAGCAATATTAGCACAGACACTATCAGCAGACCGAACTATCTGTTTGCCCATCGTATCTTTTGTGAAGTAATCCCATTTTTTAACAATCTCCCAAATCTGATTCGCCAAACTTTCCGCCAACTTATAAACCTCTAATTCCTCAAAATCAGGTCTTCCCATAATTACCTCAAAAACTCAATTATATTAAATGCCCCATGCCCCATACCCCATGCCCCATGCCCCATGCCCCATTATCCATTAATCCCGGCCATTAAAGAAAGAATTTTGTCAAGCAATTGCTCGGGGTGAATCGGTTTAGCCAAACAATCGTTAGCTCCCGCCGTCACAAAAGATATTTCATCTGCGGGAATTTCTTTAGCGCTTAAAGCCAGAATTTTGAGATTTTCAGTAGCGGGTTTTTGGCGAAGTTGTTGAATTATTTCGCAGCCGTTCATCCCGGGTAAACGCATATCCACAATCACAGCATTGGGCTGCAAAAGTTCAATTTGTTCTACCGCCGCCGAGCCTTCAATCATCCACACTACCTGCATTCCTGCGGCTGTCAGGATATCGCAAATCAGCATGGCAGTTTCTTCATCTTCTTCTACGAGGACGAGGCTGCCCCGCAAGGAGGAAGAGTGCAGCGGTAAAGATGAATTCGATTTTTCATATTTGAATTTTGTGGATTCATCTTTGCTTTTAGTTTGCATTGGTATAAAAACTGTAAAAGTAGAGCCAACATCAACTGTAGAGTTGACTTCGATCGCGCCGCCGTGAAGTTCTACTAATTGTTTGGTCAATGCCAATCCCAAACCGGTGCCGCCGTATTCGCGGCGGTATGGGGAATCTAACTGCTGGAATTTTTGAAACAAGAGCGATCGCTGATCTTCGGGAATTCCAATGCCGGTATCTTTGATTTGAAAAACAGCGGTGCTACCTGGGGGTGCAGTACCGGGCTGTCGCACTGCTGGCGTCCGAGTTTTATCTTCTGTCACCCACACTCGCAGGACGATTCGCCCGCCTTCGGGAGTAAATTTAATCGCATTTCCTAAAAGATTGAACAGAATTTGTCTCAAGCGGCGCGGGTCTGCGGTGAAGCGATCGCACTCTTGTTTGATCCGCTGTTCTTGCACGAGTTCCACGCCTTTAGCTATAGCTTTTTCTTTGAAGGCGTGCAGGCTCTGAGAAGCTAATTTAGAAATTGAAAATTCACTAATTTTTAATACTGCTTTTCCTGCTTCTACTTGCGATAAATCTAAAATATCGTTAATTAATTCTAATAAGTGGTCGCCGCTGTCCCGGATAGTTTGCAGGTACTGTCGCTGTTTGGCAATTGGTACTTCTTTGGTGCCAACTTTGCCGTAAGACCACCGCAGCAGCGTGTCCGAAATGCCGATGACGCAGGTGAGGGGAGTCCGCAATTCGTGGCTCATAGCTGCCAAAAATTCGCTTTTGGCGAGGCTGGCAGACTGGGCGGTAGCAAGGGCATCGCGCAGTTCTTGCGTTCGCTCTATGACGCGCTGTTCAGAGGTACACTTTTGCTGCTGGACTTCTGCATAAAGTTCGGCTTGGTAAATGGCGATCGCCAAATGTTCTGCTATTTGCCGCAAAAATGTTTTTTTGCTTTCTTCCCACTCGCACACAGTACACTGGTGGGCGATTAGCAGCCCCCACAATTCGTCTTGAACTACGATCGGTACTAGCAACTTCGCCCGCACCTTCGCCCGCCGCATCAACTCTAAAAAACAAGAGTGCGAAGAGTAAGTTATTTCCACATCAGTGACGCACAAAGCCAAACCTTTGCGATATTTCTCTCTGTCAATGACTCCATCGGGAAAACACTGGGCGCCTTCACTAAAATTCAGTACAGACGAGATAGCATCGCTGGCTAAAGCTTCGTAGGTAACGCGACCTAAATACAAGTAAGAACCGGGATTTTCTTTGACTTCGCCAGAAACCGCCATAGGTATTTCTTTACCTAATTCGGCATGGTGGGGGGCTGGCACTTTTTCAAATTGATAAATTAACAGGCGATCGACATCCAAAAACTCTCGCACTCTCGAAACTGCTTTTGACAAAATTACTGGTAATTCCAAACTCTGGCGGATTTGAGTTGTCACCTGATTCAAAAGTCGCTCTTGTTCTAGCTGCTGCTGCAAAGCATCTTCCACAGACTGACAAAATGAAATGCAGGGACTGGCAATTTGTAAGTGATTGACGGCTTCGGCAATCTGGTGGTGTAGCGTTTCTGGAGCGATCGGTTTTAACGCTGAGTTTCCCTCTATTTCTGTTGGGAGCTTTAGGGGCAGGGGACTGTTTTTGCTGGCATCGGTAGCGAGAAGATCCAGCAAATTTAGGGTGAATTCGCTTTGTAAAATTGCCGAGTTCGGCTGTATGTTCTTAATTGCTTGTTTGAGGGCGCGAATGTCAATTTGTCTTGGCGGTGCGGGCGTTATTTCTGCGAGTTTGTCTGCGAGGGGAGAGAGGAATTTGGCGATCGCCCCTGGATCGAAAGTCAAATCCACATTTAATTGCGAAGTGAGATGTTTTTCACTGTGTTTGCGTCCGTTTGTTGCCAACTCATCTAATGCCTCGCCCCGCAGCAGCGCGCTAAACCGAGCTGATACCACTGCTGCAAACCTTTGGGACGAGTTTCCTTCCCCATTTTCAGGATTGGCGATCGCATCGTCGGCGAGCCAAATCGCCCCCGGGAGTTCAGCCATTTGCTGTAACAACTGGTAAGCAGCCTCAAAGGTTGCGATCGGCAAAGTTCGATTTAAGGTTTTTGGTTTCAATCTAGGTATTTTCCCGGTTGTTTTAAAGGACAAAATATGAATGCCGCTGTTTTGGGGAGGGAACCAGGGGCGCAGCAGACGGGGCCGCTCCAAAAGACTTGAGATCAAAGAAGTCAGTCGATTTTAGATCTTAGATTTTAGATTTTAGATTTACTTGCAGCTTCGTGAATCACCGGAGCAGGAACTTCGAGCTAAGATTTTGGGCTGCTCGCAACTTAAGTCGCGCGCTTGTATCCGTTTTTCTGCGGTGTCGTGACTCAAATAACGTAGCCAGTTAAGGCTGAGGCTGGTCAACACAGCTTGCGAGATATTACTCTTACAAGCTCAGTTCTTTTAAGACTGGGTTGCTGACTACTTTAAACAATCTTAATCCAGTATAATATCAATATATAATTTGTTAACTTCTACTTAACACTATCCGGGTAAATGAGCAATCCAACTCAACTCACCCCCGATTTCACGATCGGACATCTGCCGTGTCACCACTTCCAAGTCAGTGCTGCAACTCCAGGACAGGTAGTGGCTCAAAGATTCGAGCAAGAACCAGACCTACCGGGAGTGATTATTACTCACGAATCACAGGTATTGGGCATGATTTCTCGCGTCAAATTTCGAGAACAAATGAGTCTCCCCGATCGCGTAGAAATTTACGGTCAGCATCCGATTCGAGCCTTGTTAGATTTTATGAGAATACCGCCTTTGCTGATGGAGGAAAACTGGAAAGTTGAGGATGCCGTACAAGCGTCTCTCAACAGGCATAAAGATTTAATTTATGAACCAATTATTGTGGTAATGGACAATCAGAGTTTCCGCCTTTTGGACGTTCGGACTCTGGTGATTGCCCAGTCTAAAATTTTAGCTCAAGCTAACAAGCTTATTCAAAAATACAGAGTAGAAAGACAGAAATATATGGGAATCATTCAACAAGAACAGGCAAAATTTTATGAATGCCAGGAGTTGCTAAAATCCCAACACCTTCAAGCCCAAGTATTGCAGAATACTCCGAGTCGCGAGCAAGTGACACTGGTCAAACAAGCTGAAGAAATTTCTCAAATAAATCAGCGATTTGTGAGGATTGCGAAGTTAATTTCTTCAGAAGGCCGCCAAGCATTTCAAGCTACTTTTCAAGGTGCTAATTCTATTTGCAATAATACACAGAAAATTTTGGGTATTAGCAAAGCAATAGCTAATGATTTAGAAACGGTTAACCGCACTTCCCGAACCATCGGGGAGGCGATCGAACAAGTCAGGCATTTAGCAGTACAGGTGGCTGTAGTTACCAATCAAATGGGAAATCAGCCCAGCGGTCTGAGCAAGGTGAGTTTGGAAATTGGCAGACTGGCAAGTAAAACTTTTGAATTGGGGACCCAAATCGAGCAAATTGCCAGCCGATTTAAACTTCGGGTTCACGAACTCACGGAGGCAGCAAGAGCGGGTGCTAATGTAGCTAAATCGGTGACCATCAAGATCGATCGTGCGGAAATGGCTTTGTTAGAGTTGGAGGAATTAATAGCGGAAAAAGATTTCAATTCACCGACCGCCATTAAAGAAAATTTGGGAGTTAAAAAAAGTGTTGTTGCTCATTCTTTAGTTAAAGATTTAGAAGACGCTGAAGCTGAAATTTCTGAATGGGAAGATATAGTTAAGCAGCAAGATTCATCGCAATATCTGATTCAAAAAATTCAGCAGGCGCTGAAGTCGAAAAAGCCCTAAAATTCTAGGGCTCATCTGATTTAACTTTTCGATATGTATAGCCTTTCTAGCTCTCATATGAGGTACGAATGGGCATAGGGCATGGGGCAAACAGGGCATCGGGCATCGGCCAAACAGGGCATGGGGCAAACAGGGCATGGGGCATCGGCCAAACAGGGCATACTCACTACGCTTGAGAACCGCTATATAGGAGAAGGAGAAGGAAAAAGGAAGACGCCTTGAGTTATCGTCGTGATATCTGGAAAAAAGCTCGTGTTTCAAGAACTTCATAATCGTCGGGGCGGTTGGTCTGAAAAAATAAAAAGTAACAATTTTACAATTTGCACAATACTATTTGTTTGAAGGAGGTTAATACGAATAAATTAAGAGTTAGGCAACGCTATTTGCATCACAAGATTTTGATTTAAAGTCACAAGAATTGGTCAAATAACAGGCTAGGCTTATGAAAATTTTGCTAGTAGAAGATGACACAATTACAATCAATTTGCTGACCAGAGCGCTGAATGCTCATAATTACAATGTGAATACGGCGGAAGACGGCGAAACAGCCTTGCAGTTGGCACAAGCCTACGATTACGACTTGATTGTTTTGGATGTGCTGATTCCTAAACTCGACGGTATTAGTTTGTGTCGGGAATTGCGATCGTCCGGCTGCCAAATGCCGATTTTATTGCTGACAGCGCTAGATAGCAGTAACGATCGAGTTCAAGGTTTAGAAGCGGGTGCAGACGATTATGTGGTGAAACCCTTTAATCTCCAAGAATTAATTGCTCGAATTCGGGCTTTGCTGCGCCGGGGTAAGGCAAGTTTGTCGAGTACAAGTTTGACTTGGGAAAAACTGCAAGTCAACCCGGATACTACGGAAGTAACTTATGGCGAAAAAGTTCTGCATTTGACTCCCAAAGAGTACAATCTGCTGGAACTTTTTCTGAGAAATCCCCGGCGCATTTTCAGCCGCAGTGCCATGCTCGATCGCATTTGGTCGGCGGGCGAATTTCCTCAAGAAGAAGCCGTTACCGCTCATATCAAGGGGCTGCGGCACAAGCTGAAAGCAGCCGGGATGACTGTAGATTTAGTGGAAACGGTGTATGGATTGGGCTACCGGCTCAAAAGTCTGCCGGAGGAGATTGAGAGTCCAAAAGTTGCCCGGGATACGGCAGAAACTGCTAAAAGTCAAGAAAATGTACCTGCTGAATCGATCGCACACAGCCAGGAATTAAGCAACGATGAGCGCCGCCTCCAAGTCCTGAGTGTGGTTGCGGAAATTCGGGGCAAGTTAAAAGCTAATTTTATCGAAAAGGTGGTGATATTCGATCGCGCGATCGCCCAACTGAAAACCGGAACCTTGGACAACCAACTGCGGCGGGAAGCCCAGGAGCAAGCTCACAAATTAGTCGGTTCTTTGGGAACTTTAGGGCTGCCTAAAGGTTCGGAAGTTGCGCGCAAGATCGAACAGTTGTTCAAGGCCCAAAACATCTTTAAACCGGAGACTGCTCAGCAGATTGAGGATTTTCAGGATTTGCTCAAACAGATATTCGATCGCCCGCCGGAACCTGAAAGCGAGCTGGTTACTGCGGTTTCCAAAAAGCGCCGCATTCTGATCGTTGATGATGATACTTTGCAGAGCGATCGACTAAAAGCAGCAGCATCCGGTTCGGGCTTTGAGATAGAAGTTGCCACATCTGGGCAATCCGCAAGAAGCGCGATTTCTCAACAGCCTCCCGACGCGATTTTACTGGATTTGACATTTTCCAGAATTCAGGAAAACGGACTTACTCTCCTAGCCGAGCTCCGCACTGAAAAACCTGATATTCCAGTGATGATTTTTAGCGGGAACAATCAATTGAGCGATCGAATTGAAGTTGCTCGTTTGGGAGCTTCCGGCTTTTTACACAAATCTATCTCCCCAGCAGATATACTCAAATCAGTCGCCCAGGTTCTCGATCAAACAGGTGCTGCTGAAGCCAAAGTTATGGTGGTAGACGATGATGTGCATCTATTGGCTGCACTGAAAGTGATTCTACAACCTTGGGGATTGCAAGTCACAACATTAGATCGGCCCGAAAAGTTCTGGGAGGTACTCGAAACCACTTGTCCAGATTTGCTAATTTTAGATGTGGAGATGCCTGGTTACAGCGGTATCGAGCTGTGTTTGGCAGTGCGAAACGATTTGCGCTGGAGCAAGCTTCCCGTGCTATTTTTGACCGCTCATTCTGAGTCGGAAATAGTGCGTCAAATGTTTGTCGCGGGTGCTGATGACTACGTGAATAAGCCGATCGTGGAACCGGAATTAATTGCTCGCATCCTGAATCGTTTGGAGCGGACTCAACTCCGACACAAACTTGCTCTGACACAGCGGTAAGTTAAACAGTTGACAGTTGACAGTTGACAGTTGACAGTTGTCACGAAGGAAGAAGGAAGAAGGAAGAGTTGACAGTTGACAGTTGACAGTTGACAGTTGACAATCAAAAATCTTCAATCCCCAATCGAAAATTGACAGTTGACAATCAAAAATCTTCAATCCCCAATCGAAAATCCAAAATCCAAAATCCAAAATCGTTTGACAGTTGACAGTTGACAGTTGACAGTTGACCGCAAGAGGGGGATCTGGCCTCAACGGTAAACGATAGATACAAAAGTTGTTAGGCGATTGTTGACACCTAATGATGCAGCGGGCGTCCGAAACGCCGGTAAGCTTTCGCCAAAACTTGGGATTATTAAATTCTAGGATTCGGACGCGATGGCGTCGAGGGATGGAGAGCCCGGTCATTTAACAATACAGGCTGATTTAGATCAATGTTCACAATCAAATGAAAGCAATGGTATTAACGTCAGAGAAAGGCGATCGCGATGACACCGACTGCGAATTAATTTACGCTCCGGCTTCGATTCAACCTCACGGCATCCTGTTGGTGGTGGAATCTACTGTGTTGAAGATTTTGCAAGTTAGCAATAATACTTTTAAGGCGATCGGCATTTACCCGCAAGAACTTTTGGGCAAGTTTTTACATGGATTTGTCGAGACTGAGGAAATTAAGGCGATTCAAAAAGCTTTATGTGAAAACAGCAATCAAACTAACGATATCAGCTTATCATTCAAAATTCAAAACCGCAAGTCTTTTTTTCATGGGACGCTGTATCAATTAAGTTCGGTATTAATTTTTGAACTAGAGCAGGTTGTTTCCCCAAAAGCGAGCAATTATTTCAATTCTTATCATTTAGTCCAAAAGCCGATCGACAAAATCCACAACACGCCAAACCTGCAATTGCTGTGTCAGACAGTGGTAGAAGAGGTGCGGAGGATGATTGGGTTCGATCGGGCGATCGTCTATCAATTTGATGCCACAGGTGCGGGAAAAGTCGTCGCCGAAGATAAAGCAGAAAATTTGGCTCCTTTATTGGGAATGCACTATCCGGCTGCGGATATTCCCCCGCAGGCTAGAAAGCAGTTCACCATGAATTTAATTCGATTTATTCCCGATATTCACTATCAGGCTGTAGAACTAATTCCTGAGTGCAATCCGCTGACCGGTCGCCCCCTGGATATGGGCTTATCTTTGTTGAGAACAGTTTCGCCTTGCCACGTTCAATATCTCAAGAATATGAACATTGGCGCTAGCATGACCGTGACATTAATCAAAGATCGAAAACTCTGGGGATTGATCGCCTGTCACCACCGAACACCAAAGTATATCAACTACGAAACCAGAACGGCTTGCGAACTGGTAGCAAAGTTTGTAAATCTAGAACTCAGCTACAAACAAGATAGCGAAGACCGGGACTATGCAATTAATTTAAAAGAAATTTGCCATAAATTCATCGCTGAAATTTCTCAATCACACTGCTTTGTAGAAGGTTTACTTAAATCCCGAGATGAATTGCTGGCATTAGTGGGCGCTATCGGTGGAGTTGTCTGTGCCAATGAAAATCTAACAGCCATTGGCACAACCCCAGAATTGGGAGAAATCAGAAACTTAATAGCTTGGATAAAACCTCAAATAAATAATGATGTTTTTTATACAGATTCTCTCTCAAAACTGTATCCGCCATCGGAGAAATTCAAGAAAATTGCTAGCGGTTTGCTGGTGCTTGCCATATCCGAGATGCAAAATTATTACATTTTGTGGTTCCGTCCCGAAGCAATTCAAACTGTCAACTGGGCAGGCAAACCCGACTGGCCAATTGAATTTAAACCGGATGGCACCCCATTGATGTCTCCTCGCACTTCCTTTGAGTTGTGGCAAGAAACTGTGAGGTCAAAATCTTTGCCTTGGCTGCCTTGCGAAATCGAAATTGCCCGAGAACTGCGAGTTGCTATTGCTAGCATTGAGTTGCGGAAAATTAACCAGCAGCTCAACTTAGCTTTGTCGGCTACCAAAATTGGATTTTGGGACTGGGACATACAGAAAAATCGCATGGTTTGGTCGAGGGAACATGAAGAGTTGTTTGGATTGGCGCCTGGAACTTTTGGCGGAACAGATCAAAGTTTTGCAGCTTGCGTTCACCCGGAAGATTTAAAAGCTTTGGAGAATGCTAGGAATCAGGCCCTCGCCGAGCGATCGGATTTCTGTCACGAACACCGCGTGGTTTGGCCCGACGGCAGCATTCACTGGATGGAAGGGAAAGGTAAGTTTTTTTACACCGAAACGGGCGAAGCTGTGCGGATGGTGGGCACAGTTACAGAAATTAGCGATCGCAAAGCTAAAGAATTACAGTTGCGTTTGTTGGAATCAGTCATCACCACGACTAACGACGCGGTGTTAATTACCGAAGCTGAACCGATTGACGAACCGGGCCCGCGAATTCTGTATGTCAACCCAGCTTTCACGCGGATGAGCGGCTATACGCTAGAAGAAGTTGTGGGCAAAACGCCGCGCATCTTGCAAGGAGAAAAAACAAATAGGGCAAGTCTCGATCGCATTCGGAGAGCTTTGGAAACCTGGCAGCCGGTGCGGGTTGACTTGATCAATTACCGCAAAGACGGGACGGAATTTTGGGTAGAATTGAGCATTGTGCCGATCGCAGATGAAACTGGTTGGTTTACCCATTGGGTGGCAGTGCAGCGCGACATTAGCGATCGCAAACAAGCTGAAGCCGCCCTCCAACAGCTCAACGAACTCTTAGAAATGCGAGTTTTGCAGCGCACCAGAGAACTAGAAATTTCTCAAACAGAACTGCGGGAAAGCGAAGCTTTATTTCGTTCTCTGAGCGAGAGTTCTCCTGTCGGCATCTTCAAAATAGATGCTGAGGGGAAATGTACCTATACAAATCCGCGCTGTCAAGCAATTGGTGGCTTCACAGCCGCAGAAGCTTTAGGAGACGGCTGGATGCGATTTGTTCACCCCGAAGATATCAAACTAATTCAGTCTAAGTGGTCGGAATTGCGATCGCCTGGTGAAGAACTTTCCTGCGAATTCCGCCACATCCAGCCAGATGGAACAATCCGGTTTGGTCGGGCAAAAGCAGCTCCGATTTTTGCCGATGGAGGTCAACTAATTGGTTACGTCGGCACAGTCACAGATATCACAGAAAGTCGAGCAATTGAAAAAATGAAAAATGAGTTTATTTCCATTGTGAGCCACGAACTGCGAACGCCGCTGACCTCAATTCGCGGTTCTTTAGGTTTGCTGGCGGCTGGGGTGCTCAAAGATCGACCGGAAACTGCCAAACAGATGTTAGAAATTGCGTCAAGCGATACCGAACGGTTAGTGCGTTTGGTCAACGATATTCTCGATTTAGAGCGACTCGATTCGAGCCAAGTTACCATTGTTAAGCAGTGGTGCGATGTGCAGGTTTTGATGCGGAAGTCTGCGGAAGCTGTGATGTCTGTGGCTGCTGAAAATAAGATTAATTTGTCGATTTTGCCCGCAACGGCACAAATTTGGGCTGACCCGGACAGGATTGTGCAACTGCTGGTAAATTTGTTGAGCAATGCGATTAAATTTTCGGCTCCGGGGTGTACAGTAACTGTCAGGGTTGAAGATTTGGTCGATTCCCTACGGGATAGCTACGCTTCACGGGTTTTATTTGAAGTCAAAGATCGAGGGAGGGGGATTCCTGCTGATAAACTAGAAACTATTTTTGGACGGTTTCAACAGGTCGATGGTTCTGACTCCCGCCAAAAAGGAGGTACGGGTTTGGGTTTGGCTATCTGTCGCAGCATCGTGCAGCAGCACGGAGGCAGAATTTGGGCCGAAAGTGTTGTCTCTGAAGGCACGAGTTTCTATTTCACAGTGCCTGCACCGCCCGAAGGCGAAGGGGAGAAGTTTTGAGATTATTTTCAGTCTTGAACGCACGCACTCTATATAGGGTGGGCACTGCGTATCGGTGTGCATTGCCCACCCTACTAATATCAAATCGCATCGGAATTATTAGCCGAAATGAGGAGACGGCTTGGCCTTAGTCCCTACAATTAATCTGGGGTAGGGACTAAGGCTAAGCCGTCTCCTTTCCTCTATCATGTATGAGCGCAGCCGGAATTGATATAAGTTTTCTTTCAGTTTACGATGATTAATTTAAAATAAGGGTTTTAATTATGTCAGCAAAGCAGATTCTGGTAATCGATGACGAACAAAACCTCTGTAGCGTGATTCAGGCTTGTCTAGAACATTTAGGTGGCTGGAGGGTGCTGATTTCGCCCGAGGCCAGCAAAGGATTGGTTTTAGCTGAAACTCAAGTCCCTGATGCTATTCTACTCGATGTAATGATGCCCGATATGGACGGAGTTACTTTGTTTGGTTTGCTGCAAAAAAATGCGACTACTCGAGAGATTCCGGTGATTTTTCTGACGGCTAAGGTGCAGGCGATGGATTTGAACGAGTTTGCTGATTTGGGGGTAGCAGGGGTGATTGCCAAGCCTTTCGATCCTTTGAGTTTGGCGCAGCAAGTTGCGGGAATTTTGGGTTGGGAAACGTTGCTTTAAGCTGGGGAAAGTTGACTGTTAACTCTCAGCAAAGGAGGACACGGCAATGCCGTTTCTTGCGCCGCAAAATAATCGTAGCACGGGCTCTCTTGCTCTCTTGCCATCGCGCGATCGAGAAATATAACCATCGCAAGCATTTATTGTAGGGACACGGCACTGCCGTGTCCTTTCTGTGGGTAATATTAATTCCGATGCTACCGGATTTGATCTAACGGGGAATTTAAGCCGGATGGCGATCGGAAATCCGGTTTATGGTTCTCAGCCTCTTGCTAAAATCTCGCAATTATCTTGGTGAACCGACTTTCTCCGTCCCGGAAAGTCGAAGTTTTCGGGCTGTTTTCAGAATTTCCTCATTTTTTTGATTTAGCTTTGAGATCGATCGGTGATTGGTTACTTCAAACCCTGATTCCCTAGAAGTTCCAGAGATAACCTCAGGGAGTCGGGGTCTTTTGTTGCCCATAAAGTCGATCGGCTTTATGCGTATTTATACTTAGATTACTGTTGTATAAATTACAGATTGTTGCTCGATCGACCAAATGGTTTAAGCCATACTCCCTAATACAGCGAAGTTGGTAGGGAAAAACCCGGTTTCTGCCTAAGTGTTATAATCCATGCTTTGAGCAAAATATATTGATTTAAAACAATGACGATCTTCATAATTTCCTCATATTTTTTAGATAATGTTTATCCCAGGTTCTTCAAGTGAAGGTCGCACTCTCAGTAGCATCCGGCTGCCAAAAAACAAACCTGTTGTCAGGAGAGTTTGGTGAGTGACGGTACTTTTGATTGAGGAGTGCGACAACACAACCAACCTGAATCAATCAGGGGTTAGGCACTGCATACCAACCAAACTGGGTTTTTCAACCGGAAAAAACTGGTTTCGGTGCAAGTATTCTAAGTGTTGGCAGGAAAAATCAATCAAAAATAAATTAATAACTGAGGATGTGATTCGTGCTGTCGAATAACGTCGAGAAAATAAGTAGGTCATTTTGTCAACAGCCAAACTCGCAATTGCGACGAATAGGCAAAGCGAAGTCTGAGTAAGTTTTTTAAAGAGTGTGGAGATTTCTCAAATGTCATATCAGCTATCTTCTCAAGGTAACAACCAAATCTTGTGCTATTACGCCAATGCTACTAACCAAATTCAGGTTTTGCGGATTGGAAACATTCCTAATTGGTACTTTGAAAGAGTGATGTTTCCGGGGCAGCGAATGATGTTTGAAGCTGCGGCAACAGCAGTATTAGAAATTCATACAGGCGCGGTGGCAAGTGCTATTTTATCGGACAATATTCCCTGCTACGTGCTGCGGGTTATAGAAGAGGTAAGTTCTGAGTTCGATCGGGTTATTCCGGAAGCAAAATATGCGGTATTAGCGCGCTAAAGTTCCGGAGAAATGAGACGAACTGGATCGGGGGCAACAAATATCTAAGTTCAGTAGTATTTGGGAAATTGGGAAAATGCAGAAAAATCTTGTCAATATCACCTTGGGCGTAGTCACAGAGGAAGTAGAAATTATCTTGGGGTCTTATCCCAACCATCCCCACCAACAGGTTTTTTCACACTCGGGCTTGCGGCAGGATTTAATTGCTTACGTGCTGAGCAGAGTTCCTAATAAATATACTGCGATCGACTCCGGCGAGTCAGCGAACCAAAAAGTTCAGGTTCGCTGTTCTTCAGAACAGTTGCTACAGATAGAAAATTTGATTCATACTGGCATTCGCGACTTACTGCACAGCTATCAGAAGGTAGATTATCGCGTTCGGGAAGAAGTTAAATTCGATTCTAGAGTTGGTAGTTGGTTTAGATAGTTTTCGGTAATTGAGGGAGATGCCGAGATCCTCGGCACTCTCGATCGCCCGATCGAGCTAAAATTGTCTGTACGCAGAGCTTGCATTCAACACTTTTGGTAATCGCGGCAGCCCTCGCAGGGGCCATTGGGGTTGACAGCACAGCGCAGAATTTCCGATCGAGCGTTAAAGTGGCAGCTAGCAACTCCGATAACCCAGATGCCGCTGACAAATGTTCTTTCCGTCGGCAGTGCGGCAGACTGCACGTACAAGGCAATTTTTTGCAGTTGGTAGCGCCCGGATTTGAGTTGATAGCGGTGGTGGCGTTCCAAGACAGCGTAGGTTTTTCCCTCTAAATCCAGATAGTTCCCCGGTTGTGGCGTCCAATCCAGCCGAATGTTCCCTAGGGATTGGCGGGAGTGAGAGAGAATCACTTCTACTGGTAAAGTATTTTGTTCCATGTGCGGTGCGACAAGCGAGTACAAGCTGATGGTATCGCAATCTCCGTGTTTGTAGTGAGGACTTCAGTCCTCTGATCTTATGAGGACTAAAGTCCTCACTACGAACCTTTAATGGCCTTTTATACCATCAAAATTCCCAAAAATAAGTCATTCCTTCCAGGATTCCCCCAGCGCAAGCAGAGCCAGCTAAATAATGATTTTCAGTACCATATTCGCGATGCCATGCTAAGAGTTCTGACATAGCGTTAGCAACGATTATTCCCCGAACATCCTGTTCAAACATACTAATATCATTGCCAGAATCGCCGCAAACTAATGTTGCGTCCGATGGAATTTGGAGGCGCTGTTGTAAATAAGTTAGGGCATTGCCTTTATTGCTAGTTTTTGGTAAGATATCTAGATCGCGATTGCTGCTAAAAATGATTTGAGCTGCTAGTCCCGATGCGGTTAATTTTTGCTGCAATTCCTGGAGAATCGAGCTGTTGTCTGCTTCTGGTTCCAGACAATAACTGATTTTCCAAGGATTTTGTTCTGTTAGGGATTGGGCTTTAAGCTGCTTAAACTGTTGAGCTAAAGAGGCGATCGCAATTTTATCCCAGTTTTGAGAAATATATTCCGCCCAATCTAAATCGAGGGTGGCATTTTGGTAAATCTCGCTGCCTACACCTGCGATCGTATAGTCGGGGGCTAGCAGTTGCTTTTGGGAAATTAACTCGCAGGTTGAAGCATGGGAACGCCCGGTAGCGTAAACTAAACAAATTTGCGATCGCTTTGATCGCAAGTGCTGGTTTAAAAGTTGAGTTGCTTCGTCATCTCCGACTAATGTGTTGTCTAAATCTGTCACTAATAAGAATTTCATTTTGATAATTGGGAATTGTTCAGTTGACAGTTGACAGTTGACAGTTGACAGTTGACAGTTGACAGTTGATAGTTGACCGATTGAGGACACTTGACAAAGGAAGTCCGAGGATTGGACTAATGAATAGTCTGATTTTAATTTCTCCCGATCGGGCGGGCGGGCTTTCAACCAATTGTTTCTGGTAATTCCTTAATTACAAGACTTAATTACAAGAATAAAATTATCTTAGTTTTTGTGATCTTTTGTTGGTTTGTGGTGCGACAGGGGGCGTCAAGCTGCCACAATGGATTAGGTTCAGGATAACTCAAGTCCAGAAGTTGCGCTAGCGAGGGAGTCTGTCAGACGAAAGGCTGATGGGGGTTGAGGTGGAAGTGTCGCAGCTATCGGGGAGAAGGGCTGGCGGATTGATTGAATTGTCGATCGAGCTTTATGACAAGATACAGCACGCGGGCGATCGCAGCAACAGCCCCAAAAGTAAGGGGGCAATTCGTAAATTGCCCCCAAATGAGTTAGAAATTACAAACTTTCCTCAGTCTGAAAAAGCTACTGAAGTCGGTACAGTGCCGAAACTAGCAGCCAGACTGACACCTCTGATCTCCTTAGTATACAACAAGAGGCGACAGAAGTCATAGGATTTGAGATTTTAGATTTGGGAATCACTGATATGGTGTCCGCTGGATTAACCGGACTACGAAAGGTTTGTAGTGCGGACTTCAGTCCGTAAAATGCTGCGGACTGAAGTCCGCACTACAAACCATTTTTGTTATGGTAATCGACCGGACATGATATGATTAGTATCTGTAGGTTGCGTCGCAGAAATATCGTACCAAAAAAAGAGCGAAAATCGAGCGACGCCAAGCACGAAAATATGTGAGAAAACAACGATTTTTTTTTCTTGGTATTAGATCGAATATGGTACAAGGTGGAAGAAACGAGCTTAGGATCGCATATTAAATAATTTACACTCTTGAAAGTGGGATGGGCGTCCCGCCCGTACACAAAGGACGGGGGGGACGCCCATCCCACAAGAACAATAAAGATTATAAGTTATTTAATTCTCATTTCTTATTGAATTGGAAGTTCGATGATAAATTCAGTGCCTTTCCCAGGTTCCGAGAGGCACTGCAATTTACCTTTGTGTTTTTCAACCACAATTTGATGCGAAATTGACAAACCCAAACCGGTGCCTTTACCTACGGGCTTTGTGGTAAAAAATGGGTCAAATAAACGCACGATATTATCTTGGGGAATTCCCGGGCCGTTGTCTGAGATGCGAATATAAATTCTATTGTTATCAATCATTTCAGTTTTGATTGTGATTGCTGGAAAACTTGAATTGGGGGTATTTGTGGCTGGGCTGCTGCTTTCTTCTAAAGCGTCGATTGCATTTGCCAAGATATTCATAAATACCTGATTGAGCTGTCCGGGATGACATGGTATTTTTGGCAGTTCTCCGTATTCTTTAATTACTTCAATTCCCTGCCAGTGTGCCTTGGCTTTTAGCCTGCTGTTCAACATTAACAAGGTACTTTCTAAACCTTCGTGAAGGTCGGCAGGCTTGAATTTAGCTTCGTCTGCCCGGGAAAAATTGCGGAGAGTTTGAATGATTTCTACAATTCGATCGCATCCTGTGTGCATCGAATTTAGCAATTTGGGCAGGTCTTCTGCTAAAAATTCTAAGTCTATATCTTCAGCTTGTTTCTGAATTTTGGCTGGGGGATTCGGCAATTCTTCTCGATACATCTGCACGATGTCTAGCAAGTCGAGAACGTAGCCGCGGACGTGGCAGAGATTGCCGGCGACAAAGCCAACTGGGTTGTTAATTTCGTGGGCAATTCCTGCTAGCACTTGCCCGAGGGAAGACATTTTTTCGGTTTGGACTAATTGCATTTGAGTTTGTTGCAATTCGCGCAAAGCTGTTTGCAATTCCTGGGATTTTTGTCGATCGCGATCGGCAGCAGCAGCCCGTTCTTCCTCAACTCCGATCGCCCCAGCGATAATTCCGATCAGCTTGCAGTCGGCTTCTGTGGGTGCGATCGACTCGGTGTAGACTACGCACACGGCACCCACGTAATTCTCACCCAGCCTGACTGCTTGTCCCAGATAGCTTTTGAGTTGGTAGCGGATAACAGCGGGATCGATTTCGCCGTAGATCGTGTTCTGCAAGTCAGGAATCGCCACAGCCCGATCGCTGGCTTGGTGGCAGACATCGGTGCAGACATGGCCTTCGGCGCGATCGACCTCTGGGTAATCGGGCGGCGCTTGCCAAGTCGCGATCGCGCGCAGCAGCCCGCCTCCGACGTGGCTGTAGATGGCGCTGCTGCCGCCCAAAAGCTCGCCGGCTAAGGATGTCAGGCGCTGAATGTTCAAGCCCGCGTCGGTGGTGAATCCCAAAAAGCACTCGTTGATTTTGCTGAGGCGGTACTCTGCTTGTCTGCGCGCCGTCATGTCGCGGGAGTTGATCGCAATTCCGTTCACAGCGGGGTCTGCTAGCAAGTTGATGCCGACTCCTTCGAGAAAACACCAAGAACCGTCAGGGCGCCGGAACCGACCTTTGAGGGCGATCGGATCGCCGGGATTTGCGAGCAGTTTTTCGCCGTCGGAAATCGCCGAGGGCAGGTCGTCAGGGTGAATGAAATCGAGGGCAATTTGACCGATGAGTTCCTCTGGTTCGTAGTCCAAGACTGTTTCTACAGAAGGGCTTTCGTAAACAATGCGACCGCAGCCGTCGAGAATGGTAATGATGTCGGAACTGTTGAGAATTAGCGATCGCCACTTAGCTTCATTTTGCAGTAAAGCTGATTCGGCAAGTTTGCGATCGGTAATATCCTCTACCATTTCCAAAATAAACTGTGGCGTTTCGTGACTGCTGTGGATGACAGAGGCGCTGAGGCGTCCCCACCTGATGCTGCCGTCTAGGCGGAGGTAGCGCTTCTCGATTTGGTAAGCTTCGCGCGATCCTGAGACCAACTGTTGGCGCAAGTGGCGATCGGACTTTGCGTCTTCCGGATGCGCCCAGTCGTCGATGCCGGCGCCGCGCAGTTGGGCTTCCGATCGCCCCAGCATAGCTTGAAATGCCGGATTAGTCGCGATCGCCACGCCTTCGAGGGTAGCCACTGTCATGCCGATCGCAGCGCGTTCAAAAATTGCCCGAAACCGCTGTTCGCTGTCCCGCAAAGCTGCCTCTGCTTCGACTTCCTGAGTGATGTCCCGCCCCGCCACTGCCATGCCTTTGCGGGAACCGTCGGGGTTAAACAGCGGCACTTTCCGCACTTCAAACCAATTGCTGCCGCCTGTAGGTAAGGAGACAACTTGGCGGGTGCAAGTCAGAGTACCGGCTTCCCAGGTAGTTTCCTCGGTTTCTTGCCAAGTTAGCAGGATTTCTCTGACTCTCGGATCGGCAGTAGCAGCAAGTTCGGCGGTAGTTTTGCCCTGGTAGTCTGAGGTATCGAGGCCCAAAAGTTGGAGGGCGCAGTCGTTAGCAATCAGCCAGCGCCCCTCGCTGTCTGTGAGGTTGACTGCGTCGGGTACGGCATCGATCGCGGTTTTCAGCCAATATTCTCGATCGCCCAGGGCTGCTTCAGCGCGCTTGCGATCGGCGATTTCGGCGACGGTTCCCTCGTAGTAAAGGAGTTCGCCGTTTTCGCCCTCAACTTCGCGCACGTTTTCCGAGATCCAGGTAGTGCTGCCGTCCCGGCGGAGTATGCAGGACTCAAACTCTTTCAGGGAGCCTTTTTTGGTAATAGTAGCGACGAATTGGGCGCGGCGGGTGCGATCGACATAAATGTTTGTTGCCGAACATTTTGCGATCAGTTCTGACGGAGAATCGTAGCCGTAGATGCGGGCGAGTGCCGGGTTGGCGCTGAGGTAGCGCCCGTCTGGGGCGATTTGAAATATGCCTTCGGTGGCGTTTTCAAAGATGCTGCGGTATTTTGCCTCGGCTTGTTTGAGGGCTTCTTCTGCTTGAATGCGATCGGTGATCTCAGCTTGGACGCCGATGAAGTGGGTAACGGTGCCGCTGCTATCGCGCACCGGTGAGATGGTGAGTTCATTCCAGAAGGGCGTGCCGTCTTTGCGGTAGTTTTTCAGAACTACTTTGCAGTCGTGTTGTTCTCGCAGGGCTGCGCGGATGCGATCGACGGCTGCGCGATCGGTATCCGGGCCTTGCAGGAAACGGCAGTTGTGTCCGATGATTTCGCTGCGATCGTAGCCTGTAATCTTCTCGAAGGCTGGGTTGCAGTAGACGATTGGGTTGTCCGGAAGTGTAGCGTCCGCGATCGCGATGCCGTTGCTGGTAGCTGCCAGGGCGCGATCGTACAGCCTCCATACTTCTTCTATTAAATTCGGTGCATTGGGGCCGGTACGATTCGGCGATAGATTGTCAAAAGGAATACTTATATCGATCTGCATAAGTTTTTATAGATTGAGTTTATTATCGATCGCGATCGGCAGCATACCCTGCAATTTTAACAAAAATTTCCTATTTTCTTATATAGCCTTTCTCAAAAAGATGAGGTATGACTGACAGCTTATATAACCCTTAAATTAAGAGGGCCCTCTTCCCAACAACGTCCGCGAATATGAGAGCTAGATCCACTATATGTCGAAGTTAGAAAATCATCCTCCAAAATTTATGCATTAAATTATACCAACAATAAATCAGTGTGCCGGGTTTTTCTTGCCTTCTACCTTGTAATTTTTGCATTCAAACGACTCTTACCCGTTAACTTATAATAGTTGTTGTCGCGCCTTCTCTATCTCTGGTATAGTTTATACCATTTGAGATTTTAGACTTTAGATTGGGACTTGCTGATGAATCTCGCAGTTGGGAGTTTACCTACAGTTGCATTCATTTTTAAAACTAATATTAATTAACAGCGTTTAGTCGGCTTACTGCTGCCGGCAATAAAGTTTTACCTCTAGAGCCAAAATAGAAACTCTAGCTCTAGTGAAATGTTTTTAATCAAATCTTTTTTAGTTGTTAAACGATCCAAACTATTCTGAAAAAAAACCGAGTCAAGATTAATTTTGAACGATCGCAGCCAGTTCGGAAATATCATCGATCGCAAAAGTCGGTGCTAGGGCCAGACACTCAGCGCGATCGCCATATCCGTAAGCCGCCCAACAAACATCTATCCCAGCATTTTTAGCAAACAGCAAATCAACCGCTGTATCGCCAACCATTAACACTTGACTGTTATCCAAATCCGGGAACAGCGGTTTAATTATCGAGTGAAAAACACTTGGATTGGGTTTTTGAATAATTTGTCCGTCATCACCTAAAATCAAATCAAAAAAACCGTTAATTCTCAACTTTTCCAGGAACAGATTTACAAAACTCAGGTGTTTGTTGCTGAAAACTATCAAGCTCAATCCCGACTTGCTCGCCAACTGCAAAATTTGCTTGGTACCAGGAAATAAATCGAGCTGCTTTTCACCTTCAGTCCGATAATAAGAGCGGTAAGTTTCAACCCATTCGGGAATTGCGCTTTCCTCGATCGCCGGATGAAGCATTTTAAAAGTATTTGGTAAATTAATGCCGATCGTCCCTTGAATTATATCTGCCTCAGGCGGTGTATTACCAAAACTTTCAAAAGTTTTAGTAATGCAAGATATAATGGCTTTATGAGTAATTGCCAAAGTGCCGTCAAAGTCGAAAATAATTAACTTGTACTGACTCATATTCCGTTCCCAGTGTGAAGTATAATCTTTAAACATTCAAGAGGTCAAGATGAATGTCACCGAAAAACCCGAATTTTTAGCAACAGACTTTCCAGACCACACTCAATTACCAGACTCCGACGGTACTTTTGTGAAAAACTTTCAAGAACACCCTCAAAGCATCCTCTTAACAACATCAATTAGACCTATTCTAGACCAAGTTCATCCCGACGGACAATACTGCATCGGTCAAGATTCAGGTATTTACTGGCGAGTAGCGCAACCCCCGGAACCGCCCGAAAAAGGAGCCGAAGCACCAGATTGGTTTTACGTGCCCGACGTGCCGCCAACTCTCGACGGAAATATGCGGCGTTCCTATGTGATGTGGAAAGAATTAATGCCGCCGTTAATTATACTAGAATTTGTTTCGGGAGATGGCAGCGAAGAAAGAGATAAAACTCCCAAAAAGGGGAAATTCTGGATTTACGAACGGATTATTAGACCTGCTTTTTACGGAATTTATGAAGTCAAAAAAGCCAAAATAGAATGCTATCATTTGGTAGAAGATAGATTTGAGTTAATGTCAGAAAATCAGCGCGGACATTACCAAATCGAGCCAATGGGATTGGAATTGGGCATTTGGCAAGGAGTTTATCAGGGCGTAGAACTGCCTTGGCTGCGCTGGTGGGATGCTGAGGGGAATTTGCTGCTGGCCGCTGATGAACGGGCAGAACAAGCCGAATTAGCAGCAGAACAAGAACGACAAAGGCGCATAGAAGCTGAGTTGCGAATTCAAGCTTTAGAAGCGCGTTTGCGAGAGTTAGAAGGCAGCTAATAGGTAGCCAGAAACCGGGTTTTTCCGCCAAAATATTCGCAAAAAATCCTCAATCTCCCAAAAACCCGGTTTCTTTGAACCTACCAGAAAGAATTGCTTGAAAGCCCAAATCAGACTATTCATTACTCCAATCCTCGGACTTAAGGGTAGAGGTCGCTCTCAAACTGTCAACTGTCAACTGTCAACTGTCAACTGTCAACTGTCAACTGTCAACTGTTGAAGCAGCGGTGACGAGAAACCGGGTTTTTTCGCCCAAGTATTCGATTCAAACCCTCAATCTCGCCAAAAACCCGGTTTCTTGATTGGCAGCTACCAGCCCCAAAAACAAGATTGACATCGGTTCTAATCCAGAATTTGCGTATATTAATTGATTAGTAAAGTATTGCATCACTTTTGTGTAAGTCCTATGGCACTAATTGTTCAGAAATATGGTGGAACATCGGTTGGTACAGTCGATCGCATTTTAGAAGTAGCCCGACGAGTAGTCAAAACAGTACAGCTTGGAAACTCCCTCGTCGTCGTACTTTCAGCAATGGGGAAAACCACCGACGGTTTAGTGAAACTCGCTAAGGAAATTTCCCCAAATCCCAACAAACGGGAAATGGATATGTTGCTTTCCACTGGGGAACAAGTATCGATCGCACTTTTGAGTATGGCATTGCAGGAAATGGGACAGCCCGCAATTTCCCTCACCGGCGCCCAAGTCGGCATCGTCACCGAAGCCGCCCACACCCGCGCCCGGATTTTGCGAATCGATCCGGCGCGCATGGAAACCCAGTTAAATAGCGGAAAAGTTGTCGTCGTTGCCGGTTTTCAAGGCATCGCCGACGCCGGAGAATTGGAAATCACCACCTTGGGGCGCGGCGGTTCCGATACCACAGCAGTAGCCCTCGCCGCAGCGCTGCGGGCCGACAGATGCGAAATTTATACCGACGTGCCCGGAATTCTAACTACAGATCCGCGCTTGGTAGCCGACGCGCAATTGATGGATGAGATCACCTGCGACGAAATGCTGGAATTGGCGAGTTTGGGTGCAAAAGTCCTGCATCCGCGCGCCGTCGAGATTGCCAAAAATTACGGCGTGCCGCTGATCGTGCTTTCTAGCTGGAGTGACGCCCCCGGTACGCGGGTGGTGTCGCCTCCCCCCCAACCCCGGCCTTTGGAGGGCTTGGAGCTCGCAAAAGCGGTCGATGCGGTGGAATTTGACTTGGATCAGGCGGGGGTGTCGCTGTTGCGTTTGCCCGATCGCCCGGGAGTAGCAGCGCGGTTGTTTGGTGCGATCGCGCAGCAAAATCTCGATGTAGACTTAATTATCCAATCAATTCACGAAGGAAATACGAACGATATCGCCTTTACAGTCAGGCGAAATTCGCTGAATCAAGCTGTCGCGGTTGCAGATGCAATTGTCCCCGCCTTGGGTAAGAATTCTCGCCCAGAATTGGGGGAACCCGAAGTGAAAGCAGAGGAACGACCCATAGCTAAAGTTAGCATTGCGGGTGCGGGAATGATCGGGCGGCCGAGGGTAGCAGCCGAGATGTTTAAGACTTTGGCGGATGCGGGAATTAACATTCAGATGATTTCCACTTCCGAGGTCAAAGTTAGTTGTACGATCGATGCTACGGATTGCGATCGGGCAGTTGCCGAACTCTGCAAAGCATTTGATGTCGCCAACTCCCCTGTCGGGCTGCATTCCTCATCGAACAAACCGCCCGCAGTCAGGGCTGTAGCGTTGGATCTCAATCAAGCGCGTCTGGCAATTCGCCAATTACCCGATCGCCCCGGAGTAGCAGCAAAACTGTTCGGACTGTTAGCCGAAGAAAATATCAGCGTAGATACAATCATTCAATCGCAACGCTGCCACAATATCGACGGCATCTTAACCCGCGATATTGCATTTACCGTAGCACAAATTGACGCCGAATCTGCGAAAACAGTCTTGGAAAAATCAGCAGTTGAATTCGGCTGGGGCGAAGTCGCAGTCGATACAGAAATCGCCAAAGTTAGCGTAGTCGGTTCCGGGATGGTAGCGCATCCGGGAGTAGCGGCAAAGATGTTTGAAGCGCTTTCGCAGCACAAAATCAACATTCAAATGATTGCGACTTCCGAGATTAAGATTAGCTGCGTTGTGGATGAAGCACAAGGTGTCACAGCTTTGAAAGCAATTCACGCCGCGTTTGAGCTTTCGGGGAGTGAAAGAATCCAAGTTCCCGCCTGATAAAGGTTCGGACTCAGGACTTTAGTCCTTTCTTACAGGTTTGTAGTAAGGACTTCAGTCCTAATTTATTATGAACTAGCAACAAAAGTTCTTACTGCAAATTCCCGAGCATTAAACTGTGTTAGGATCGAATTGGCGATCGACTAAAAGGAATTTAATCTTATGACAGTAGCTAACGAACAGATTACTGATGCCAGCAGCAATAGCGGTTTATCGAATTTTCGCATCACTGTTGAAGGTCTGCTAGAACTTTTAGATTTAGAAGAAGAGGATGAGTACGGAATTTTAAGACCAACTGAATATGCTTTCAGGACAGCGATGAAATTAATTGCTGAAGCCTATGATAGTATGGGGAACAGTTTTCCTAAATGCTCGATTGGTACAGATGACCAAGGTAGTATTAGACTGGCTTGGCAAAATCTAAATACTGATTGTAGAGTCAGGTTATTTTGCCCATCTAATGCCGAGGGGAAAGCTTACATTTATCATCAGAAGAATCAGGAATATAAATCGGAAGATCTCATTTCCGCGTCAACGTTAGTTCATTGGCTAGAGTGGTTTAACCAGGTATGACTGATAAATTTTAGAGGAGTCACTCAGATGCAGTCTTAAATATGTAATGAAGTGCTATAATAATTATTGTTCGTGGATAAAATTTATCCAATTTGTTCTGCGAATGACATTTTTATGACTAAATACTTATGACTACAAACTATGAATTCGATTCTTTAGCTGACAGTGCTATTGTCTATAGAGCTTTACTTCGGAGACAATGGATTGATGAAACCAGCGATATAGTTTTACTTTTCGCTTATTTACTTCGACCCAATGAGCCTGGTTTATCGGTAACAATTGCCAGTGTTTGTTCACCCGAACAATGTGCAGCAAAGTTCAACAATTGTTTCGGAGTTGCTAGTCTGCAAGTAGGACAAATTCGTGAATTAGGTTTAGATGCAGTACCTGATTCAGCATCCCACGCTCAGATTGTCGGTTTACCTTATGTGACAGATGACCGAGACAGGGCTGAAAGATTAGCTGATTTGTTAGCAGAGCGATCGAGAATTGTATGGACACCTTCGCAAACATAGCTGAGCAAGTTTGCAAATTAAATCCGGGTTAAAAACCCCTGATAATACTCGGCGGTTTCAACCGTCGAGTATTTCTTTCGCGATCGCCTCCACCACCGGCACGCAAACCGAATTTCCAATTTGCTTGTAACTTTCCCCCGCACTCGGATAACTCTTAAAATCTTCAGGAAAACCCATCAGACGGTAGCATTCCTTCAGCGTCAGCTTTCGCACCAAATCTCGATCGCGAAAATAGATAAAAAACCTGCCCGATGTTTCTTGCGAAGGAATTGTCGGATGCACGCCATCCACCGAATAAATGCGATTCGGCTGTCTGTGCACCCTCGATAAATGTTCTGTATTCGGCCTGACGCCAGTTTTCCAAGTACCTTTATTCCTATAGCCTACAAATAACAATCCCGAATCCTGCTTTCTCGGATATTCAATTAAAGTATACTCGGATTTATCTAATATTTCAAAATCCCCTGTCTCGTCTAGAAATTCCCTAAGTTTTGGCGGAAACTTGGTCTTAAGTCGAGAAAAATTGAATTCTTTACCCTTAGTTGCAATAATAAATATTCTTTCGCGGTGTTGGGGAATTCCAAAGTCTTTAGCATTAAGCATTTTGTAATTCACGCTGTATCCCAAATCTTCAAGGCTGGCAATAATTACTTTTAAGGTATTTCCCTTGTTGTGATGGATCAAGTGCTTGACATTTTCCAGCACAACTACTTGAGGTTGTTTTACTTTGATGATTTTACAAATATCAAAAAATAGCGTCCCTCTCGTATCTTCAAAACCCAGCTTCTTGCCGCAGATGCTAAAAGGTTGGCACGGAAACCCGGCGACTAAAATATCAAAGTCTGCTAAATCGGCGGGCTGGATGTTACTGATATCTCCAAAAGGAACCTCGCCGAAATTTTCTGCGTATACTTCCCGGCATTTACTATTGATTTCGCTGGAAAAAACGCATTCAAAGCCCGCATTTTCAAAACCCTGTCTAAAACCTCCTATACCTGAAAACAAATCTATAAATTTCATCTATAATTTAACGTAAAACATTACTAAATCTAATAATAACAGATTTTGTTCCTCTCTCTTCTTCCACTCTGCGCTCTCTGCGCTCTCTGTGGTTCAAAAAACTAATCTAAACAAAAACCGACATCCCACAGGGAATTGCCGTGTATGCAGATATCGGGTAGAATGTCGATCGCCCAAAAAACTCCCAAACTTGTCCCGCAGCCCACTAAACTAGAAATAGCAGAACCAAATACAGCCATTATCTACTTCCTTTCACCAACCATGAGTCAAACCTTGGAAAACCTCACCGCCATCGACGACAAGCTGTCCAAACGCCACATCGACCTCGATCCGGGCGGCTACTTCATCATTTACATCGATCGCGAAACCAGCCTAATTTGCGCCAAACACTTCACCAACATTATCGACGATCGCGGCCTCGCCGTCGATCCCGAAACCGGCAAACCCATCCCCGCCCGCGGCAAAGTAGAACGCACTCAGTGCACGCTTTTTAGTGGCAGAACCGCCAAAGAACTTTGCGTCAAAATCCTAGAAGAAACCCGCCCCAGCCCGGTGACAATGTTCGATCACGCGGCTTATCTGGGACGGGAATTTGTGCGGGCAGAACTTGCTTTGTTGAACGATCGAGAATACGTTCAAGATTAGTCCCAGCGTCAACTGTCAACTGTCAACTGTCAACTGTCAACTGTTCAAGAAAAACCTTGGTACCAGAAATAAGTCACCATCGGAATCACTGTCGCCAACACCAACAGCACAACCACAACAACTGTGGCATTACCTTGGTCTGTTTCTTCAGCTTTTTTAAACGTGCCTTCAACTTGAATGTTATCAACAACTTTAGGCGCGCCCGGATCTGGTTCGCCGGACATCACAGTCGCAATCCGGGAACTAGCTTCGGAAAATGCCTCGTTGTATTTATTACCTTCTCGCAGCGGCACTTGCACAGTTTCCCCAGCTACACTCTGGGCAATTTCATCGCTTAGCAGTGACTTTACCCCTTCGCCGGTGCGAATTGCCGCGCTGTTGGTAACAGTGTCGAGAACGAGTAAAATTTGGTTATCCTGGTCTTCTTTTGCGGGAAACCACTGTTCAAACAGTTGGTCGGTGAAAGTCGCAGCCGTTTCGCCGTAGTCTAGGCGGTGGATAGTGACAAACCTGACTTGTTTTCCTGTTTTCTGTTCCAGGGTGTCGAGCACGCTGCTGACGTTGCTTTCGGTACTCCGGCTGAGTACGTCGCCTTTGTCCCACACCCAAGTTCGATCGCCCGCCGACAACACTGGCATTTCGTAAACGCCCGTCGCCAATGCCGGCAATACCGCTATCTGGGATGCGATCAGGACGATCGCGATCGTCACAGCCGCTTGTTGGAGATAATTTCTCCAGTTAAATAATTGCTCTAGTCTAGTCATCAGAAAAATGGGTTTGAAACCCCGTCCTTTCAGGACGGCTTTACATTTGTTGTTACTACCGCCTTGGAGTCGCAAGAGTTCGGTGTGATGAAAGTGTTGCACTTTCAACGGGACAATTACCGTTTCAAATTTTGCGACCCTGTACGCATAGTGTTTGCTACCGAAAAGTTGCGGTAAGCCCTATTTCTAGGTGTATATTTCCCTTCGCCACTGACTGCCAAAGTGGTTAAAAACGCTGCGGTGGCATTCTTAACGTTTTGCGGGATACCACTCCCAGACAGTTCAGTTTGTCTTAAAGACGTAGGCTAGACACTGGTTTAGTCCTGAATTTGTGAAGGTGGTGAGCCTTCCTCTTTCAAGCCCCATGCCTTTGGGCTGGGGTCAATGACGAGGTTAACCGTAACACTGACTTTTTTCCAAAAATACTATAGAACCCCCTGTAAAATTCATTTTACACGGTGCAATATTTATAATTAGGTCGTCAGTCCAACTCCCCGCCGGATTATTTTACGATTTTAAGTATGGAACCAGCAGACACTTATAAAGGTTGGATTCTTCAATCCCAGAAAGTATTCTACGTCGAAGTTTGGGATAGCTGCGGCAACCGCCACGTCGCCGTCCAAAATGCCAAAACTGAAGAGGAAGCTTTGGAATTGGCCAAAAAGTGGATTGACAACTATGAGTCTAAACCCGGAAGAATGCCGATCGACGTACCGCATCCTTTCGGGGATGCGATCGATATGCCATTTTAATTCAGTTGACAGTTGACAGTTGACAGTTGACAGTTAGGAAAATGTGTTACGAAATTCCTCGCAATTTTTTAGTATTTTCTACCAAACTCATAGCAAATTCATCGAACCTTTGAGACAGTTTTTCATCCAACAATTTACCATCAGGACTAAAAGCTTTCCAAGCTTGTCCGATCGCAATTTGTTCGGGAATTACCCAAGCGTGTACCCATCTCAGAATCGTTCGCAAATCGTTAAGGGCGTTGTTGTTGACTTGTCCTCCCAACACGCTGATTGCACCCGCAACTTTCCCGTCCAAATGCTCGAAACTCATCAAATCCAGGGCATTCTTGAGAACACCGCTAACGCTACCGTGATACTCCGGCGTTGCCAAAATTAAACCGTCGGCTTGGCGTACCGCATTCCGCAGCTTTTCCACATCCGGGTAATCGTGATAATCATTCTCGCCATTGCAGAATGGCAGATCGAGCGATCGCAAATCGAATATTTCAACTTCTGCGCCCAGGGCCTGCATCCGTCCTGCTGCTACCGTCAGCGCTAACTGGCTGTAGGAGCCAGCCCGCAAACTTCCACCAATGCCGACAATCTTTACCATAGGAGTTGAAAAACAATAACTGCTTGACTAAGACGTACTCATTACGACTATGATTAGTGTAACAAGTGCGATCGGCAAATGTCAATCGATTTTAGATTTGGGATTTGACGTGGCCGAGAAACCGGGTTTTTGCCAAGATTCTTGGTGAAAGCCACAGATTTGGTAAAAAACCCGGTTTCTGAGTCGCAGAGAGTGGGAGGGGCCGAGAAACCGGGTTTTTGCCAAGATTCTTGGTGAAAGCCACAGATTTGGTAAAAAACCCGGTTTCTGAGTCGCAGTGCGTAAATTCAGTTGACAGTTGACAGTTGACAGTTGACAGTTAAGAGCGACCTCTACCTGGAAGTCCGAGGATTGGAGTAATGAATAGTCGGATTTTAATTTCTCCCGCTCAAGGTTCCGGCTTTAAACGAATTCTTTCTGGTAAGTTCAGTGGAGGGACAGAGAAACCGGGTTTTTGCCAAAATTCTTGGTGAAAGCCCCTGATGCCGCGAAAAAACCCGGTTTCTGAGTCGCAGTGGGTTCAAAATCCTGCATCTTCAGGTACCTATTGAGATGTCATCGACAGATAAACCCATTGAACACCCGGCATCTTGTTAAAATAAACGAACGTAGCAAACCACAAGCGGTCAATCTTGGCAGTATTCCACCTTGGGCAAAAAGTAATATGAAAAATTCTTGGAAACACGCATGGCTGGGACATCTAGCTGAAAACAAAGACAAATCGAGCCAGCAGAATCCTAAAAAATCAATTCCAGGACGAAATCTTTGGCGCATCCTGGGTAGTTTGGTGATTTCTCAAGGAATATTGCTCTCTACCCCGGTGTTTGCCGACAGCGCGCCAAACAACACGATGAGTTACAGCCAACTCATCGACAACATAGAAAAAGGACAAGTCAGTAAAGTCGAAATAGATGAAATCCAAAGAACTGCCAAAGTTAGGCTAAAAGATCAAAAAAGCGATCAGGCGCAAATTGTTACTCTCTTCGACTACAACAACCGAGAACTCTACTCGCAAATCCGCGCCAAAAAGATCGACTTTGAAGTCAAACAAACAGCCGACAACGCGGCCGCAGTTAGTTTAGTAGTAAACTTGCTGGTAATTTTTGCAGTGTTGGCAGTGTTGATGGCTATCCTGCGCCGATCGACCCAATCGCAAGGAAATGCCATGAACTTCGGCAAATCCCGAGCCCGTTTCCAAATGGAAGCCAAAACCGGCGTGATGTTCGACGACGTAGCAGGAATCGAAGAAGCTAAAGAAGAACTGCAAGAAGTTGTCACTTTCCTGAAAAAACCCGAACGCTTCAACGCCATCGGCGCCAAAATTCCCAGAGGAGTTCTGTTAATCGGGCCTCCGGGAACAGGTAAAACCATGTTGGCAAAAGCGATCGCAGGTGAAGCAGCCGTCCCATTCTTCAGCATCTCCGGTTCCGAATTTGTGGAAATGTTCGTCGGAGTCGGCGCCTCCCGCGTCCGCGACTTGTTCCGCAAAGCTAAAGAAAATGCGCCCTGCATCGTCTTCATCGATGAAATAGACGCCGTAGGAAGGCAGCGCGGTGCTGGTATTGGCGGCGGAAATGACGAACGCGAACAAACTCTCAATCAGTTGCTGACAGAGATGGACGGCTTTGAGGGTAACAGCGGCGTGATTGTGATTGCAGCTACTAACCGCCCCGACGTGCTCGATACTGCCTTGCTGCGGCCCGGTAGGTTCGATCGCCAAGTAACGGTAGATTTGCCCAGTTACAAAGGGCGTTTGGGGATTTTGGAAGTGCACGCGCGCAACAAAAAACTCGACGAGGAAGTTGCCCTAGACATGATTGCCCGTCGCACTCCAGGCTTTTCCGGCGCTGATTTGGCAAACTTGCTCAATGAAGCAGCTATTCTGACAGCGAGGCGACGCAAAGACACGATTGGTACTTTGGAAGTTAATGATGCGATCGACCGAATTACGATCGGGCTGACTCTGAATCCGCTGCTCGACAGTAAGAAAAAGTGGCTAGTAGCATACCACGAAATCGGACACGCCCTCGTATCAACTATGCTCAAAAATACCGACACCCTAGAAAAAGTAACGATCATTCCCCGTTCCGGTGGCATCGCAGGCTTTGCCAACTACGTACTCGACGAAGAAATGCTTGACAGCGAAGGTTTGAGGAGTCGGGCGTGGCTGTTAAGCCGGATTACTGTAGCTTTGGGAGGACGGGCTGCGGAGGCAGAAGTTTACGGCGATGCGGAAGTAACTCTGGGCGCCAGCAGCGATATCACAGAAGTCAGCAAGCTAGCGAGACAGATGGTAACGCTTTACGGAATGTCGGATTTGGGGCCTGTGGCTTTGGAAAGTCCGAACAATGAGGTGTTTTTGGGCCGAGACTGGAATTCGCGATCGGATTATTCTGAAGCAATGGCGATGAAGATCGATCGGCAAGTCCGAGAAATCGCTATTCACTGCTACGAAGAAGCCCGCCAAATTATCCGCGAAAACCGCGCTTTGGTAGACAAGCTGGTGGAAGCGCTGTTGGATGAAGAAACCATCGATGGTGAGGAATTCCGCCGAATTGTCGATCGATACACCGAGTTGACAACAAAAAAAGAGTTAGCCCCAACGTGAATTAGTCAGCAGTGATTAAATGTTTGCAGTAAGGTTTGTAGGGGAGCATCTCAGTTTTGCAAGAAGCATTTTTTCTTCACAGTGCGAGCGTCCCCGCTCGCGTGCGTATACAAGCACGCGAGCGGGGACGCTCGCACTATAAATGCAAAACTGAGATGCTCCCGGTTTGTAGTGAGGACTTCAGTCCTTCTTTTTGGAAGAATTAAGACTAAAGTCCTCACTACAGTAAGGTTTGTAGTGAGGACTTCAGTCCTTCTTTTTGGAAGAATTAGGACTAAAGTCCTCACTACAAACTAAGAAGAATTAGGACTAAAGTCCTCACTACAAACCTAAAAATTACAAGTTTGTAGTGAGGACTTCAGTCCTCATTCCCAGACTAATTAAGATTGATTGGAATACATTTCGCGAAGTACCAAAGCCGGATCTACCCAGCGGCCGCCGTACTTCAATCCCCAATGCAGGTGAGGCCCACTCGTGCGCCCTGTCATCCCCACTCTGGCAATTCTCGCACCGGCCGGCACAGTTTGACCCTGCCAAATTTGCAGGCCGCCTTCACGATCGATATAATAACGCCCGCCGTTAGCGGTTTGCACCCTACCTTTGAGGTGACAGTAGATGTGATCCCAATTTCCCGATCGCACTACCATACCAGTACCGCACCTGCCATCTTCCCAAACTTCCACAACTTGACCCCCCCACCAATTGCGGATGTAGCTGCCTTCCGGGGCCGCCATGTCCAAACCGTAATGAAAATCCCCGCCGCGGGGGCCGAAGGGGGAAGTATAGGCTTCAAAACTTTCCACTGGAAAAGAAGCTTCTTGCCACAAATTACCCGTCGCTACTCTGCTTGGTAAACCTGACTGAGCTTTGACCACCTGCTGCTGCAAATAAGGGCTGATCAACACAATGCCGATCGAAAGTGCCAGCAGCAGCATCTGTCTGAAACGAAAAAAGCGTTTTACCGTCAGCGGGCCTCTAGAGTCTTGCAGGATTTTTTTCACGGCGAACAAGTTGAATGTGTGTGCGAGTGTGCGTTGAGGAGTGCCAATTCGCTGCAAGATGGCGTCTGATATCTACCCTTCCTTCGCGAATCAGTTTATCAACAACGTGTATCTTACTCCATCCAAAACCCGTGTCAAGGCTTCCGGGCATTTACGCGGGGGTAAGGCAAAAAAAAATGGCCTCAGAATTTCGGCTGCGGTTGAATTCGATCGAGCTTTTGCTTGACACTATAGTAGTTCGGGGATTTTGGATGTCGTCTGAAATCTCAAATTTATAACACACATCAAGCAATGCTTACTGAAATTTTTCCTTTTAGTTTTGCCATAGACGCAACTGCGATCGCCGGTGCGTCATTATGGTCTTTAGCCCTGTATTGGGGTCTCTCACCCATCACAGAATGGGTAATCCTGCAACTCAACCGCTGGATGAATTTTGCCGAAAGATCCCTCTACACCTCGGAAGCGGAGTTTGAGAGAACCCGCCAAGCCCGAGAAGCTCAAAATGCCTTTTATGCTTCCCTGTTGAGTATTCTGCCCTTTTTGATTGTGGGCGGATTGTGCAATTGGGGCGTCGAATTGTCGTTGGGTGCCAGTTGGGCGGTATCTATGGGGACGATCGCCTGTATTGGCGGTGGCGTGTACGAACTCGGGCGCCGAGACGGCGAGTCTTAGGCAATTTTAGATTTTGGATTTGGGACACTCCTGGACGCGCAGGTAGTCAGAAACCGGGTTTTTGCGACAATATTTCGTTGTCACCCGCAGATTCGCTAAAAAACCCGGTTTCTTTTGTTGAAGCAGGTAATTCCTGTATGATTGTCGCTCAAAAATTACAATGTAAAGCTATGAAACTAAAGTGGTTGATACCTGCAATTATCTCATCTTTTTCGATCGTTGTTATTCCTGCGAAAGCGGCTGAAACCAGGTGCGGATGGTTGATTAATCCCACGCCTGCTAATTGGTATCTCAAAGACAAATATGCTCAGTGGATTATCTCGGCGCAAGGGGGATATCAAGCCGGAGGAATGGATAATATTCCTCCTTTTAACGACGATGAATATGTCAAAACTAATGTCAATTATGGATATGGTTGTGCTTGTTTGGATGTGGTAACAGATAGAAATCGAATCAGAATTACCACGATACAAGGTGGCGAACAATTACCACTCTCGACTTGTCGCCAAGATCCGAATTTACCAAAAATTCGTTAGTTGTGGCAAAACTAGACATTTTTTTAACTCAGTAAAATGAAATACGAACCAACATCATTAAATCAAGCCCGCGCCGCCTTCAAACAAATCTGGGGATACGACGACTTTCGGCCGCCTCAAGGAGAAATCGTCAGCAGTTTGTTAGCCGGGAAAGATACAATGATAATTATGCCGACAGGTGGTGGCAAATCAATCTGCTTTCAACTGCCAGCTTTATTACAAACAGGCTTAACTTTGGTGATTTCGCCGTTAGTCGCACTGATGGAAAATCAAGTGCAAGAATTGCGCGATCGCAATTTACCCGCTGCCCTCCTCCACAGTCAATTGCCAACACAGCAGCGCCAACAAACTATGCAATCGCTGCAACAAAACAAGTTGAGATTGCTGTACCTGTCTCCCGAAACATTACTCAGCAAACCTGTTTGGGCAATTATCAGTCAGCCGCACATCCCAATCAACGGTTTAATATTAGATGAAGCTCACTGTTTAGTCCAGTGGGGCGATACTTTTCGACCAGCTTACCGCCGTTTGGGTACAGTGCGATCGGCTTTGTTAAAATCTAAGCCGGAAGGAACTAAAATTGCGATCGCAGCTTTCACCGCCACCGCCAACCCCCAAGCGCAGCAAACAATCAACAAAGTCTTGCAACTACACAAGCCGGAAGCTTTTTTGCTGAGTCCGTACCGTTCTAACCTGCACCTGCAAGTGCAAACTGTCTGGACACCCAGAGGGCGGAGACAGCAGTTATTAAATTTTATCAAAGCTCGACCAAAAGAAGCAGGTTTAGTCTACGTCCGCACTAGAAAAGATAGCGAAAACTTGGCGGATTTGTTGGAAGATGCGGGTTATAAAACGGCAGCCTATCATGCAGGTTTGAGTCCAGAATCGCGCCGAAAAATAGAAACAGCTTGGCTGAATAACGATCTGAAATTTGTTGTTTGTAGCTGCGCCTTCGGGATGGGAATTAATAAGCCGGATGTGCGCTGGGTTGTTCATTTTCAAGCACCTTTGCTATTATCGGAATACATTCAGGAAATAGGTAGAGGCGGACGCGACGGCAAATCTGCGATCGCCCTGACGTTGATTAGCGAACCGACGGGTTTGCTTTATCCCGATGACAAACAAAGAGCACAATTTTTTCAAGACAAATTGCGATCGCAATTTCGAGAAGCCCAGCAGTTGGCGAAACAACTCCCGGCTAAGGGCGATGCAGATGCTGTGGGGCGGGAATTCCCTGAAAGTGCGATCGCCCTTTCGATCTTGCACAGCAGCGGACAGTTAAGATGGGAAGATCCTTTCAATTATGCGATCGACAAATCCGCACAACAAAAAGGTGGCAAACAAAACTTTACCGCCCCCGAAGAAATGGCAAAATATCTCAAGCATCGGGAGTGCAGGTGGCAATTTTTGCTGCAAGCTTTTGGCTTTACCAAGGAAGCTACATCTATGCGCTGCGGGCACTGTGATAATTGTCGGTGAAATTGACAATTAGACTAAAAAATGTTAGAATATAAAGAGCAGACGGCGGTTGAAACCGCTGCTATACAAACGATGTCCGCCTCCGCGGACTAAGAGAGGATAACTTCAACAGTTGACAGTTGACAGTTGACAGTTTGAGAGCGACCTCTACCTAGAAGGAAGAGGATTGGAGCAATGAATAGTCTGATTTTAATTTCTCCCTCAAAGGGAGAGGCTTTCAACCAATTCTTTCTGGTAATTTTAATTGCCTTTGTCTTCAACCCGCGGAGGCGGGTTTTGTTTTTATAGACGCGGTTTCAACCGCCCTGTCTTCTTTTTACGCAATTCCTGCTTAATAAAGGCAAAAAACAGTAAAAATTAAATGATAGAAACAAACACTACGGCACAGATATATACAGTAGAAAATACAGAGGAATTTAATCAAACTAATGTCACTCAGCGATTAGATATTTGGCTGTCAAACCAGATACCAGACTTATCGAGATCGCGAATCCAAACCCTGATATCACAAGGCAACGTCAAAGTCAACGACGCAACCTGCACCTCGAAAAAAATATCAGTCAAAACGGGCGATCGCATCCACATCACTTTACCCGAAGCCCAGCCCACAAAATTAGAACCCCAAGCAATTCCCCTCGACATCCTCTACGAAGACGACAGCCTAATAATCATCAACAAACCAGCCGGATTAGTCGTCCACCCAGCCGCCGGACATCTAGACGGTACATTAGTCAACGCCCTGTTAGCCCACTGTCCCCTCGCAGAAATCGGCGGCGTTCAACGCCCCGGAATCGTCCACAGATTAGACAAAGATACAACAGGTGCGATCGCGATCGCCAAAACCGACATCGCCCACCAAAACCTGCAAGCCCAACTCAAAAGCAAAACCGCCCGCCGGGAATATTTAGGCGTAGTTTACGGAGTTCCTAACGCCGAAACAGGTACAATAGACCTACCCATCGGTCGGCATCCCACAGACCGCAAAAAAATGGCAGTAGTACCAGAAGAAAAAGGCGGCCGCCCCTCCGTTACTCACTGGACAATCAAAGAAAGAATCGGCAACTATTGCTTAATGCACTATCAATTAGAAACAGGCCGCACCCATCAAATTCGCGTCCACACAGCCGAAATTAAACATCCCATAGTCGGCGACCCGATGTACAGTTGCAACCGTTCCATCGGCGTAAATTTAACCGGACAAGCCCTCCACGCATGGCGGCTACAATTGCAGCATCCGTTAACCGGAGAGTTGATTGAGGCGATCGCGCCTTTACCCGATCAATTCAACACCCTGTTAAAAATATTGCGCCTGCGAGCTCATATTTGATAATTGGTAACTGAGTATGGGGAATTAATAATTGGGAATTGATGACTACTAATTACTGTTCGCGAGCGGGGACAGCACTACTACTGTTTGCGAGCGGGGACAGCACTACTAACCACTAACCACTAACCACTAACCACTAACCACTAACCACTAACTACTAACCACTAACCACTAACTACTAACCACTAACTACTAACTACTAACCACGGACAAAAAATTATGAGTCCTGAGTTTTGGATTCCGAGTTTAATAAAAAACTCAAACCTCAAAACTCAAGACTCAAAACTCTCTCAGCCTAAAAACTGATCGATTAAATCCATAGCCCGACACAAACAATAGTACCAAGCAGTATCAATTAGCGGCGAGGAACCATCGTGGCAATATTGATATTAGCCAGAGATACGCGCTGCGGCGGAGTAGCAGGCATGGACATATTGCGAGCCATATTCAAATAGTTCGACGGATCGCCAGCCTTCGCTTGCTGTTCTTGAGGAACAAAACGGCGAACTGTACTCTGCCAAATGATTTGCGGGAAGCCAAGCTGCGAGCGGTGGTACTCGTTGTAGCGAGGAGTCTTCAAGTTGAAAGGAGTTTCCCCTCCAACACGCTGAGGCAAAATTCGGCGTTTTTGGTAAGGAATTGTATCGTAGCCGAAGTTGTCGAGGTACTCATCGCTATTGACCAATTCGTCAATAAACCCTTGAGGCCCCTTGGTTGCAACTACGATCGACCAAGCAATCTTTTCGCGATCGCTGTAAACATCCCGGCCCAAAACGCGCTGCACGCACATTTCCACAAACCGGTAGTTGCTGTTAGTTTGGTAATTCCGTTCCAAGAAAGGCCCCGAAGTCGCCAAACCGCGAATGAAATCCCGCACAGTAATTTGGCCGAACTTGAGTTGCGACTCCAAAGACTTTTGGCGGTTGCTCTTGAGGATTTGGTGTTCGCTGTAAATCTGACGATATCCAGCCCAAATCAAATTTTCCATGTCCCCGGACGAGAGCACATTTTCAGTTGTGAAAACTCTGGGCTGCTCGTCGCCCCCTACTTCATAACCAGCAACGCGCTGGTTTTGACTCTTGGGGGCGTAGCTTAATAAAGGAAGCGCCACGTTAAAATCTCCGTTATCTCAAATTTCAGAAATAGTTGACACCGCGAGCTGCCAGCATAACGGATACAACTAACCAACATACAGATTAGGGGATTCCCGCAATCTAAATCCGATTTTCCTGAATTTTTGCAACAATCTGTAACATTTGTTGTCAGTGGGCAGTGGGCAGTGGGCAGTGGGCAGTGGGCAGTGGGCAGTGGGCAGCAAAATAAATTACCAGCCCAGAGCCGAGTAAAACTGGCTGGGAGGGGCTTGATCCTCTGCTGCTGGCTTAGCTGCATCGGAGTCTGGTTGCACGCGAACTTCCGTACAAAAAGTCGATGTGCTGAAACCGCCAAAGCGCTTTACCGCACTTGTCCGCATCCGCACGTTCGGAGTCGCAAACCAAAAACGCTCGATCGAACTCATGGTCTCGTATTCGGTAATCAGCAGCAGCGCATCTTCATCATCCATCTCAAAACGGCCAGCCACCGGCACAATTTCCGCGTAGCCCCGTTCCCGCAACATCAAACCCTGCCGCGGATTTTCAGGATCGGGGACGATCGCGAATACGGTAGACCCCTTATGATTCTCATCATCCTTATCCCACGCCATAGTGCCGTGCCAAGTCACAAACGCTCCCCCAGCAGCCCGACTCGGATCGACTTCGTGCATCTGGCAAATCTCAGCCACTCGATCGTCATCCGCACCCAGCGCCGTTACTTGAATATTTGAATCTCCAATCTCCGCTTGGCGAAAAGCCAGATGGTGAGTGCTGCGCTGCGATCGCCACTCCCCAGCACTGCTCTGAAAAAACTCCATTGCATCCATACAAAATAGCTCCTTTGGCTTAGGCTTCCCGGTTTTTATCCCTGTTTTATGATAAAGCTCCCCCCACTTAGATGTACTTTTGCGACACAAATTAGTTTCAAAATGTGTACTTTGGACATATTGTCAAGCAGATGTTATGATAGTTTACAATAGAGGGAACACAACAAAGCCTGCGGAACGTCATTCCGATCTATCTCGCATCGATCTCACGTAACAAACTGGAGGAGCGATTTTATGGATATGCCTACAACCAGCCTCAGCATGGAACAGCAGTTTAAATTGCAACTGCTGCGCGAACAAGTCAAAACATTGAGTCAAGACCAAGCTCAGGAATACTTGCTAGAAGTGATGCGACAAAACATGGTCAAAGAAAACCTGTTAAAGTATTGGATGAAGAAGATGTGAGCTTTTCGAGAACTTCTTCAACAAAATCAGCTACTTGTATCTGCAAAAAGTACGATCGAGCTTTTAAACATAAAAACCAAGAATCTCGGCTCCTCCAAGAAACCGGGATTCTTCAGTTATCAAGAAATTGGGTTTAAAACCCTTTCTTCAGTGGCCGGCTTTTTCCATAATTAAGTAATGTAACATAGTATTGACTTTGGGGGCAATCAATTCTAGTCTAAAATTAGATTTTAAGGATTAAGTATCTCGCTGCAAAGCCAGGAAAAATCGTAATTAAAGTCAATCACAAACAACTAAAGATCAAGTTTTAGAAATGGTACGCGGGCCAGGACGTGAAACCAGGGATTTTAAATCCCTAAACGCTTGAGGAGCTTGTTGTAAGACAAGGATAGCAGCCCACCTTTTAAGGCAAAAGGATTGCGCCCAAGAACCCACGCTTGCGCGGGATATTAAGATCGAAATGTCTTAAGAATCCTCGTGCCTTAAGGCCGAGGAGTGTCAAGTCCGAATTGGTTCGTAGTAAGGACTTTAGTCCTGTGACGGATGAGGACTAAAGTCCTCACTACGAACCAATTTGATTGTCGTCGTTCGTGTAGGGCGATTGTTTCAACCTGTTGGAGACTCCGGCAACTCAACCAAAACGGCCGCTGACATAATCCATAGTAGACTCTTCCTTCGGATTTTGGAAAATCACCTCAGTCCTGTCGCACTCCACAAGATAGCCAAACCGCTTCCCATCGTCAGAAAGTTTAGCATTGAAAAAAGCAGTCAAGTCAGAAACCCGAGTAGCCTGCTGCATATTGTGAGTCACGATTACAATCGTATACTTCTCCTTGAGTTCCCGCATCAACTCCTCAATCTTAATCGTCGAAATCGGGTCAAGGGAAGCGCAAGGTTCATCCATCAATACTACATCAGGATTAATTGCGATCGCCCGAGCAATACACAAACGCTGCTGCTGGCCACCCGACAGCGAAAAACCGCTTTGCTTCAGCTTATCCTTTACCTCATCCCACAAATAAGCTTGTTTGAGCGACTTTTCCACCAACTCATCCATATCTCCCTTATAGTTATTCACCCTCGCACCGTAAGCAATATTGTCATAAATCGACTTCGGGAAAGGATTCGGCTTTTGAAACACCATCCCAATCTTGCGGCGCACCTCCACAGCATCAATATCAGGATCGTAAAGATTTTGACCGTGATAATCAATTCGGCCTTCTAAACGAAAACCGTTAACCAAATCATTGAGGCGGTTAAAACATCGCAGAATTGTACTTTTACCGCAGCCAGACGGCCCAATTAAAGCAGTAATCTGATTTTTGGGAATCTCCATGCAAACATTTTTTACCGCGTGAAAAGCGCCGTAAAAAATATTGATATTCTCAGTACGTAAAACAGTTTCAGTCTTATTTGCCAGATTCATCATACACTTAATACTCCAATCGAATTTTACAAATGAAAATGTTATTGGTGATTGGTTATTGGTTCTTGGCCACCCCCAACGAATGACAAATAACAAATAACTAATGACTTCAATAAACCTTTTGGCGAGTAGCCCAACGAGACAGAATACTCGTCAGCAAAACCATCAACACCAAAATCAAAGAAGCAGCCCAAGCCAATTCTTTCTGTGCCTTAAAAGGAACCGTTGCAAAGTTGTAAACCAAAACCGAAAGACTCGGAGTTGGCTTATCAAATCCAGCCGGCCAAAAAGGCGAATTCAGCGCCGTGAAAATCAAAGGAGCAGTTTCACCAGCAGCGCGAGCAACCGCCAAAGTCACACCAGTTAAAATAGCCGGAATTGCCGCAGGTAAAACCACCTGCAACACTGTTTGATAATTAGAAGCACCCACACCAACCGACGCCCATCTGATATCCTGCGGGACAATTTGTAGAGCTTCGTCAGTAGTCCGCACAATCGTCGGTAACATCAGCACAGCCAGCGCCGCGCCTCCTGCAATTGCCGAAAAACCTCCCATATTTACCACGAACAAACCGTAGGCAAATACACCTGCAATAATCGATGGAACTCCGCTGAGGACATTAGTTGCAAAGCGCACCCAGCGAGCGACTTCGCCGCTGCTGAACTCTGACAAATAAACGGCGGCCAATACGCCAAAAGGAACAGCAATTAGAGAGGCAATTCCTACGGTCATTAATGTACCGATAATTGCGTTAGCGATACCGCCTCCCGACAGTCCAGGCGGGGGTGGCAATTTGGTAAATAAGTCTAAATTTAGGCGGTTAAAACCCTGTATGGTTACGTAGGAAAGGACTGCAAACAAAGGCAGCAGAGTGATAGCCATACAAGCTCCAGCTATTCCGGTCATCGCCAGATTTAACAGAGTTCTAGGGCTATTTTTGACCTTCTTTAAACTGCCTACTTTCTGTTCTAAAGAATTCTCGTCAGGGACGGGATTTGACATAAATAAAGCTATTAGGAAATTGTGGCAAACTTCTAGTTGTACTTGGCTCTTACTTGAGAAACAATCCACTCTGCCAAAACATTAACAATCAGCGTCATGATAAACAGAATTAGTCCCGTGTACATCAGAGCAGACACTTGCAAGCCGGAAGCTTCGGCAAATTGATTTGCCATCAAAGAAGCAATAGTATTTGCAGGAGCTAGCACTGAAGCACTTAACTGATTGGAATTGCCAATTAACAGGGTGGCTGCCATTGTTTCTCCCATCGCGCGGCCCAGGCCGAGCATGATTCCGCCGACAATCCCGGAAAAAGCTGCGGGTACTAGCACTCTAAAAATTGTTGTCCAGCGAGTTGCTCCCAAACCTAGAGATGCTTGTCGCAATTCGGGCGGGAGACTGGCTAAAGAGTCGCGGGAGATAGCAGTAATAATGGGCAAAGTCATGATTCCCAAGATTACTCCGGCAGGTAACATTCCCGGGCCAACTGGCGGAGTGCTAAAAATCGGCAGCCATCCAAAGTTACCGTTGAGAAACTTTCCGATGCTGGTAAGTATGGGAATCAATACAGCAATTCCCCACAAACCGTAGACTACGCTGGGAATGGCGGCTAAAAGTTCTACTAAAAAAACTAAAGCTGTGCGTACTGGGAGCGGCAAAAAATCTTCGCTCAGGAAGATTGCAGTCCCTACTCCTAATGGTACCGCAATTAGGAGCGCGATCGCCGAACTGACGATCGTCCCATAAATCATCGGCAGCGCGCCGTACTCTTCTTTAACCGGATTCCAGCTACTGCTAAATAGAAATCCCAAACCGTACTGTTGAATCGCAGGTAACGCTCTATAAGCAACCGTCACGGCGATTACCAGCAAGATTACACCCACTCCGATGCCCAAAATGCGCGTCAGCCAGATAAAGGCTTGGTCTAACGACTTTTCTGCTCTTGAGCGCGATCGACTCTCTAATTGAGGGCTATTATTATCTGAAACCATAAACAAAAAACCCAAATAATAGTAGTGAGAAAGATTAATTTTAAGAAAAAGCTAGCTGGAAGAAAGCAGAAAGAAAAAGAATAAAAAAATCAAAGGGGCGGGTTGATTAATCCCGTGACTTTTCAACAAATATTTCTGGTGAAGCCCGCCGCTTTGATTTTGAAAGACGTAGATTGCGATTTACCTTTGGGTGGGGGCGGGTTTACGAGATTATTGGTTTTAGGCAATTATTGTTGGTGAATCCGCCCCTACAGAAATATCTCTCTTCTTTCTTCCTTCAATCGCTATTTGGCAACTTCAATTTTGTAGTCGGCGCTGATGCCGTCGGCCGCCGCGGCTACTTTTTCTTTAACACTTGCAGGCAAAGGAACGTAGCCCAATTCAGAACTAACTTTTTGACCTTCATTCAAGCCGTATTCAACCATTGCTTCGATCGCTTTGGCTTTGTTGGGGTCAGCAACTGTTTTAGGAACTAGCATCCAAGTGTAGGTGACAATTGGATAGGATTCAGCGCCTTCTGGGTCTTCGATAAATGCTCGCAGATTTTCCGGTAAGGGCACTGTCGCTAGAGCTGCTGAAGCTGATTCGTCGTTAGGTGTGACAAAGGTGCCTGCTTTGTTTTGCAAAGATGCAAATTTGACGTTGTTGTTTTTGGCATAGCCGTATTCTATGTAGCCGACGCTGCCTGCGGTTTGCAGGATTTGGGCTGTGATGCCTTCGTTGCCTTTTGCACCAATAAAAGTACCTGTTTTGGGCCACTCTACTGTTTTGCCGTCACCTACTGCGGTTTTCCAGTCAGGGCTGATGGCACTCAGGTGTTTGGTGAAGACGGCTGTTGTACCGCTACCGTCGGAACGGTGGATGACGGTGATGGCTTGGTCTGGCAATTTAGCGCCTGGATTGGCTGCGGCAATTTTGGGGTCGTTCCACTTGGTAATTTTACCTTGGAAGATTTCTGTGTAAACATCCCGTGGCAGTTTGAGTTCGGGTACGTCTGGCAGGTTGTAGCCGATAACGATGCTGCCGGCTGTCATGGGCAACAAAATCACGCCTTTGTCTGCTGGAACTTTGGCGATTTCGTCGTCTTTCATGGCGGTGTCGCTAGCGCCAAAGTCTACTGTGCCTTTGGTGAATTGTTCGATTCCGGCGCCGCTACCTACTGATTGATAGTTAATTTGTACTTTGGGGTTGATTTTGTTGAAGTCTTGAAACCAACGCTGGTATAGAGGTGCGGGGAATGATGCGCCTGCTGCTGTGATTGCTACGTCTGAGGCGAGGGCGAGTTTGGTGTTGGTTGCTGCTGCAACGGGGGCAGCGCCGGGGGTTGCTGCGGTGTCGCTGCCGGGGCTGGGGCTGCTGCTGGTGGTGCTGCCACCGCCGCAAGCTGCTAAGCTGAGGGCGATCGCCATAGCAGAAATTGCTGTGGTAACACGATTCGGATTTATCAAGTTGATACGAAAAATCATAAGTATAGAAATTTGCGATCGTTATACGGGTGTCGCGCACTAGCATATCGCGCGAAAGTAAAGCTTAGGTTAAAAATCTTTACATTTTATCTTAATCTAATGTTAACCAAGATTAAATTCATTCATGAGCTTGACAAGTGTGATTTTTTTAGATATGTGCCAAATAAATTAGTAGAGAAACAAGGATGCGATCGCGCGATCGCGAACAATTCCACATTAGGCGATCGGCACATCCAGACTTGAGAACCATAAAACCCTACAATGGTGGTTGTTTTGACAAGGTGCTAGTATTGAGAACTTAAATGCTGCTAGCGTTGAAGCTGGCATCTGAGGAATACCTTCTGACGAACACCGTTTGACGATCATGCCTGCTCCTATCGAATTAATCTGGGCTGTTATTGGTTTGCTCCTAACGATAGGAGGCACTTTTTTGCCTGCATCTGTGACAATGCCGATCGGGTTTTGGGACGATCGCGGACTTCAGGCGTACTCTTTAGGTGTTACCTATCAAATTGGAGCAGTATTGCTAGTAGGCTGCATGGGTGGCAAAAATGCGGCGGCTCTCTCGCAAATTGCCTATTTGGTATTAGGATTGACTTTGTGGCCAGTTTTTGCTCAAGGTGGCGGCATCGGCTACATTAAAGAAGCGAGTTTTGGGTATTTGTTGGGTTTCGTGCCTGGTGCTTGGGTGTGCGGCTGGGTCGCTTTTAAGGTTGCTTCGCGGTTGGAATCGATCGCTTTTAGTTGTTTGTGCGGTTTATTTACAGTTCACGCGATCGGCTTAATTTATCTGATTTTTAATTACTTGCTGATTCCGGGTAAAAAAACACCTTTATTGAATGAGATTCTGAAATATTCTGTTTATCCTCTGCCAGGCCAATTGGCTGTGGTTTGTGCGATCGCACTTCTGTCATTTACTTTGCGCCGCTTGATGTTTTATTAATTGGGGAATTGGGGCATAGGGCATAGGGCATAGGGCATAGGGCATTGGTAATTGTGCAAAATTGGGTTATAGTATCATTCTGCAACGGGAAAGTCATCTCGCTGCGGGTGGGAAAGATCGGCTAAACTGCTGAAACGCGAGATTTGAGTGAATTATCCCATGCCCGATGCCCTATCTTTTATTCCCTAATCCATGCGTTTTAAAAGAAATCCCTTGTTCTGGGTAGCTGCTATTATCAGTTTAGTTTTAGACCACCTGAGCAAGTTTTGGGTGGTGCAAAATTTTGACTTGACGGTTCCTCCGCAGACTCAGCCGCTGTTACCGGGGATATTTCACTTCACTTATGTTGTTAATACCGGTGCGGCTTTTAGTTTGTTTAGCAATGGTGGGGCGAGTTGGTTGCGCTGGCTGTCTTTGGGTGTGAGTGTGGGATTGATGATTTTGGCTTGGTTCGGGCCGCGAATTAACCGCTGGGAACAAGCTGGCTACGGTTTGATTTTGGGGGGCGCACTGGGTAACGGGATCGATCGATTTATTTTGGGCCACGTTGTAGATTTTATCGATTTTCGGATCATTCGGTTCCCGGTATTTAATCTGGCCGATGTGTTTATTAATGCTGGGATTATCTGTTTGTTGATTGCAACTTTTCACGGTGCACCGCCGCCGAGAAACCGAGATGATAGCGATTCTATTTCAGAGTAATAGTATTTTCTCAAGTCTTTGTACGACATAATTGTTGGCGGAGTCAAACGAATGTTGTTTGCACTCTGCTGGCGATAACACAGGTGCTTCGCTACTCGAAAAGTCGATTTTTTTGAGAGATTGTGAATGGCGACGCACCCTACGGCTTTCTCACTCATTTACCAGAAGAATTGGTTGAAAGCCTCTCCCTTTGAGGGAGAAATTAAAATCAGACTATTCATTATTCCAATCCTCGAACTTAAGGGTAGAGGTCGCTATCAAACTGTCAATTGTCAACTGTCAACTGTCAACTGTTGAAACTAACCCAACGATTCGATTTGATTTATAACCGGGAAAAACTCGATCGACCTTTTCCCCATCCAGCCGTAAATGACTCTGCAACAAAGTCGCAATTACATCTCGAAAATCCGTCGTCACGGCTAAATCGCGCTTTTGATACAACTGACTTTCATCCAATCCCGGCCACTCGCCATAAACTTTGCCGCCCTTAATATTACCACCCAAAAGCCACATCGCATTTCCGTGTCCGTGATCCGTGCCGCCGTTGCCATTTTCGCGCACAGTGCGGCCGAATTCTGAGATAACTACGATCGCACTTTCGGAGTAAACATCACCCAATCCCTGCACCAAATTCGCTAAACCCTGTCCCAGAGGGCGCAATCTTGCGGCTAATTGGCCTTGGGAACTTCCTTGATTGATGTGGGTATCCCAGCCTCCGAGGGCGAGGAAAGCTAGCTGAATGCTGGAGTCTCTCGCCATCAGCCGCCCCAATTGCGTCGCGTCGCCGGGGAAACCATCGGCTAAGGGTGCGCCGTTATTGGCGGCTTTCATTTCTGCATCTAAGTTAGCCAGCAGGGTTTGGCGGGCGGCGCGACTTTCTCGGTATGCTTGACCTAGTTGGTCGCTATCGCTGTAAAGTCGATCGAATGCGGTACCGATTTGGGGTTTGTCAATGGCGATCGGGCGGCTGGCATTTTTACCTAGTCTAAAGCTGGCAACTGCCATTTTTCCCGACAGGATGCGGGGTGTGGAGGTGCCACCATTCAGGGCTTGGACGGGGGAATTGGCGGATATGACTGACAGCAGGCGGTTCATCCAGCCGTCGGGGGTCTTGTTTTTGCCGGGAGTGCCACTTTCCATGTAGTCTTGCGCCTCAAAGTGCGATCGGGTGGGATCGGGAGAACCGCAAGCGTGGGCAAATGCGAGGGTTCCTTGCTGCCACAGCGGGGCGATCGCGCTGAGTGCGGGGTGGAGTCCAAAACGGCCGTCAAGGTCGATCGCACCGCCTTGCAGCCCCGGTTTTGGGATAGCTATTTTGGGTCGAGATTGATAGTAATTCGCTTCTTGGTAGGGAACAATTACGTTTAAGCCATCGACTGCGCCGCGCAAAAAGATGACAATTAATCGTTTGCTGTTCTTGGGTGCGGCGGCTTTCACGGCTAAACCGTGGAGTCCGACAGACATAATTGTCGAAGTTGAAAGCAATCCGGTTTGGATTAAAAATTGGCGTCTGTTCATGGTAATGGGTAATGGGTAATGGGTAATGGGTAATGGGTAATGGGTAATGGGTAATGGGTAATGGGTAATGGGTAATGGGTAATGGGTAATTGGTAATTGGGAATTGGTAATTGGTAATTGGTAATTGGGAATTGGTAATTGGGAATTGGTAATTGGGAATTGGTAATTGGTAATTGGTAATTGGGAATTGGTAATTGGGAATTGGTAATTGGAAGTTAAAGTGCTAACGCTCTTCCCTCTGGGAGCATCTCAGTTTTACAAGAAGCATTTTTTATTGTAGTGCTGTCCCCGCTCGCGTGCTTATACACCCACGCGAGTTCTCGACAGCACTATAAATGCAAAACTGAGATGCTCCCTTCCTTCTTCCTTCTTCCTTCTTCCCTCTTCCTTCTTCCTTCTTCCTTCTTCCTTCTTCCTTCTTCCTTCTTTTATCGGCGCATAAATTCTGGACTGCCCAAAATCAAAGCGGGGCGTAAATTAGCCGGACTGGAGGCGATCGCACTTTTGGTATTCGCCGAGAAATCATTCCCCAAAATATTAGCTAACTGCGACGGATCTATTAACTGGTTGCTATTTCTCGGGCCCATTGGCAAAGAGGAGTTAGAAGGAGTTGCGATCGCAGGTAACATCCATCCCGACTGATTGTTGTCAGCGGGAGGAGAGTTTAAATACAAGGGATTGGTGGCCAAAGCCGTGACAAAACTCAACCGACGGGCGATCGCATCTGGATTCAGCCAAGCATCTTGAGTATTCTTGTAACCGTCGGGAGTTGGGCAGCCGTAAGGTGCCATTCCTAGCTGTAGCAAAGTTGTGTACAGCGGTTGAAAATTTTCTACTGTCTTATTTGTCGATCGCACCGCCGATATAACGTATTGGTAGGGAGTTTTAAACTTAGCGCTGTAATTTTTTTTATCCCAGAATTCTCGGCTGCGGAACAAAGTATTTAAGACTTCGCGGATATCTCCATCAGTTTCGAGAAAGCGCTGGCTGAGGCGATCGACTAACGCATTTGGCGGGCTGTCAGCCACAAAATATTGAGCTAATTTATAACTGACGTGTTTGGCTGTGGCTGGGCTTTTGGCTAAAATAGTTAAAGCTTGTTTTCCCTCGGTTTCGCCCGAACCTTTGATAGTTTTCCCGAGAAATATTTTATCGCTAAAATCATGGCGTTTGGCATCAAAATAAAAGCTGTAACCGTCCTTTTCAGATGGTCGCGGCCCAAATCCCCAGCCTGTAAAAATGCGAGCTAATGCGATAACATCTTGTTGCGTATAACCCCCATTGACGCCTAAGGTATGCAGCTCCATTAACTCCCGCGCATAATTCTCATTTAATCCCCGAAATCCGCCTTTGGCTCCGATACTTTTTGGATCGGTATTTTGCCAATTATCTAAATAATACAACATGGCAGGATGACGGGAAGTTGCACCTAGCAAGTCCCGGAATTTTCCCAGAGCGTAGGGTCTAATTGCTTCTTGTTCGTAGGCTCCTACCCAGAGTTTATTTAATCCTTTATCTGAGTAAACATTAAAGTGATTGTACCAAAAATCCACCATAACTTCTTGCAATTGGCGGGGACTTTCTGCCGATCGCAATAAACGAGCTTTAACTGCTTCTTGGAGAATTATCCGAGCCTTGATGCTGGCGGCTCTGATTGCTTCTGGTGTTGGTTTTTGACCGTTTTGCGATCGGCGGACACCGTATTCGACAAAGAGTTCTGCTGGTGTTTTTTGCAGGGTTTCTAACCTGTTGATGCGAGAGGTAAGGTTCTGAGGTTCGGGGATGGTTTCTGGGGAGAGTTGCTGTTGGATGTAATTTTCTGTGCCGTGCGATCGCACTTTTTCGATATCGCCCAATCGCGGGCCAAAACTAATGCGGTTGAGGAGATGCAGAATTTTGGAATTGTCGGGGGGACTGGCGGCGCTGCTGGAGGCGATCGGGCACAGCCACAAGTAGAGAAATAATGCCCCATGTTTGAGTTTCAGTTTCATAGTAGCTGCTGGGGGAACTATTGGTTAATTCTGTATGCCTTAGACTGGTTGGGCGGCAAAAAGGTTCAATAGTTTAGGATTTCGGCACTGGCGATGGAAAACCGGATTTTTTAACCAATACTTGCTTAAAACTCTCAATAAGAGTTAAAAAAACCCGGTTTCTTTGTGGGCGAGTGCGTAACTCCTACGGTTGTTAGTCATCAACGCCCAACATGGATACGCGGATGACACAAATTTATTATCCGTATCTCCGCAGGCGATCGCTGTCCGGCGGTCAGTCCATAGCATAAAATTAGAAAAGAAACAGATATTATTTTCCTAAAGCTAAACTTGCCAGTGACCCCTAATCCATTTGCCGAAGAACGCCTGCTATTTGCCCCAGCAACCCCCGATGCTGATGCTATTCCGACTATTTTTGCATTTCCCAACGAGTACACGGTTGGGATTACCAGTCTCGGCTATCAGATAGTGTGGGCAACTTTGGCCGTGCGATCGGATATTGAAGTCAGCCGTTTATTTACTGATATCAACGAACCACTTCCCCGACATCCAGAATTGCTGGGATTCTCGCTTTCTTGGGAACTCGATTATGTAAACATTCTCAATTTATTGGAATCTCTAGAAATTCCGATTTGGGCATCAAAAAGAACTGACAATCATCCAATAGTATTTGGTGGTGGCCCGGTTCTTACCGCGAATCCCGAACCTTTTGCAGAATTTTTTGATGTAATTTTGCTGGGAGATGGCGAACATCTCATTGATAATTTTATTGATGCTTGTAAAGAAGTTCGTAGTGCCGACAGACAAACTAAATTGCGGCATTTAGCGCAAGTTCCTGGGGTTTACGTTCCCAGTTTGTACGAAGTAACTTATTTGGATGCCACGGAGGGGATTAAATCGATTCATCCTGTGGATTCTGAAATTCCTAGTATGGTGGAAAAACAGACTTATCGCGGCAATACTTTGTCTGCTTCTACTGTAGTGACAGAAAAAGCGGCTTGGGAAAATATTTATATGGTGGAAGTGGTGCGGAGTTGCCCAGAAATGTGCCGTTTCTGTTTGGCAAGTTATCTCACTTTACCATTTAGAACTGCGAGTTTGGAGGATTCGCTAATTCCGGCGATCGATCGCGGTTTAGCTGTGACTAATCGTTTGGGTTTGTTGGGTGCTTCTGTGACTCAGCACCCAGAATTTGAAGCATTGCTGGAGCATTTAAACCATCCGAAATACGACGGAGTGCGGCTGAGTCTTTCTTCGGTACGCACGAACACGGTGACAGTTAAGTTAGCGGAAATATTGACAAACAGAGATAGCAAGTCTGTGACGATTGCGGTGGAAAGTGGTAGCGAACAAGTTCGCAAGATTGTGAATAAAAAACTCACTAACGATGAAATTATTCAAGCTGCTATTAATGCTAAGGCTGGTGGCTTAAAAGGGATTAAGCTTTACGGTATGGCGGGAATCCCCGGCGAAGAGATGGAGGATTTGGAGGAGACAGTGGCGATGATGAAGGCGATTAGAAAAGCCGCTCCGGGTTTGCGCTTGACTCTGGGATGCAGCACTTTTGTCCCGAAATCTCATACTCCTTTTCAGTGGTTTGGTGTGAATAAAGATGCAGAGAAGAGGCTGAAGTTTTTAGATAAAGAATTGCGGAAGTTGGGATTAGAATTTAGACCTGAAAGCTATAACTGGTCTGTGATTCAGGGTTTGCTATCGAAGGGCGATCGCAGATTGTCTAAGCTGTTGGAATTAGTGCGACACTACGGAGATACTTTGGGAAGTTATCGGCGGGCTTTTAAGGAGTTGCGGGGAGAGTTACCGGAAATGGATTTTTATGTTTTCCAAGAGTGGGATTTAAATCAGGTTTTGCCTTGGAGTCATTTAAAAGGGCCCTTACCAGAAGCGACTTTGAAGAAGCATTTGGCTGAGGCTATGAGTCATTCGATTTGAGATTTTGGATTTTAGATTTGGAATCAATATTTCTGGTTCTCGATATTTCAATCGATTGCATTTGTCATGGAAAAATGTAGATTTTAAGACAATAATGGTACGTAGTTGCGCTTCAGCGCTCTTTCTTATATATAAAGCAATACGGTTCACTTAAGATAATAAAGGTACGTAGTTGCGCTTCAGCGCTCTTTCTTATATATAAAGCAATACGGTTCACTCATGTACTGCTAGTCGTGAAACTCCCATGAAAAATAGATACAGTTTGCTTCGTTCCTCTCGAAAGACAATCTTAAGTAAACCGTATTAGATTTTAAAATGGAGTATTTGCAGTTTAAGAGTTAGGAAATGGCGGAATGCAAAAGAAAGTTTGACAGTTATCCTATTTTCAGGCTCTAGGGGGTTAGTTTGATTTTAGGCGATCGACTTTATTTGCGATCTGGCGAGTGCAGAGGTGCGGATCTTTGAGATTTTCGATATGCAAGTTAGGGATTCTTCGCAGGATCCACACCCTACAATTACTGTTGCTTTGATCGTCAAATTTCCCGCAGGGAAACGGCACTGCCGTGTCCGAATTTCGGGGCAATTGTCGATCGCATTTAAAACTGCTATAATTTCCACCAAAAGGTCGATCGCCCAATCAAAACTCGATCGCCAAACAGCACCTACTTTTCCATGATGACCACAAAATCCTCAATCATCACGTCAAAAGTGCGGGCCAACTTGTACACTGCGGCAAAGTCAACCATCGCCATCCCCTGAGAGCGGGCATAATTGCTAATCGTACTGTACCCCACGCCCGATCGCTGGGCAACCTCCTTCAGCGTCCATCCCTTCTCGGCCGCCAACTCTCGAACCCGCAACCTGACTAAACCTTTACTCATATAAACTATTTACAAAATTTTGGATTTAGTATAATATAGCAAAAAGCGATCGCCCAGGTCATTCGATTTTAGATTTTAGATTTTAGATTTTAGATTGACTCTAAAGATGAATCTAGAAGCTGGAACGTTGGTCTAAAATTTGGGGCCGCTTACGGGAGAAATCGGCGCTTGTATCCGTTTGGCGGCAGAGTCAACGAAACTAAAGGCGATCGCCCGTTATAATTAATGCCGAGAGATAATTACTGTCGATCGCACCTAGCAGATAGACTGAGCTACCACCACCAGATGCAACTACAATGATATTAGAGAATCAGTTAAGATCGTCGTCAGCGATCGGCGCCTCAAAAATTATTCACAAATCGTTGATGGTCAATCCGCGATCGAGATTTGTCACCGAAGAAACCGTAGCACTTTTGTTCAACATCACGCCCGACCAAATTTACCGAATCGAATGCTGTCACAACATGGTGTACGTACACGCCAAAGGCCTCAGCAGATTCGTCAGCTACGCCGATTTCCCCCCAATCTTAGAAGTAAAACCGGCCTGCACCCAAGACTATCTCGGCTGGTACAAACGCTGGAAACGCACCCAAGCACCAGAATTTTGGACTAAATTTTATACGTACAACTTCAAAGCCGCTGTTTCAGTTGACAGCTTGCACGAGTGGGGTAAATTAGTCGCTACAGTTAAATTGGTAATTTCTGCCTCAGCATTGCAACAATTGCGCGATGTTTACGCTCAAGAAAAAACCTTAATGGAAAGTTTCTAAAGGGAGCATCTCATTTTGGTAAAAAGCATTTTTTCTTTGAGTGCGAGCGGGGACAGCACTACAAATGCAAAACTGAGATGCTCCCGAAGCTTTCTTGCCCTATCTTTTTTTAGGCGATTTGTCTAGGATTGCCGGACTGTCTGATTTTCAGGCAACCTGTCACCCCGTCAGATCGATTATTCTCCTGCATCACCAACTAAGCGCGTGAGTCATTGCGCCAGCAGCAGCAACGATCGTTTCGCCTGATTCCGATCGCCCCCCTATACAAAATTAGCCGGATCTTGATCTCGCCGGTGCTTCACGGGAATAGGCTCACCTTGACCGTCACCCACGAGGGCGGCAGTTTCCTCTAAGCTTTCCCTCAGCCGTTTGGCCGCGTAAATGGACATATCGCGGGGCACATTTACCCGATCGCGCAAATACCGCAAAGCCCCATCAGAACCAACCGGCGGCGTACAACTTTCGCCAGTCACCATCAAAGTTAAAGCACAGCGCAAAGCCTCATCGAATAAGTTGTCATCAGCAGGGTTGACTTGAACGATCTTGTGGCGGTGTTTGATGACGCGCTGGAGTGCTTCAGCGCGGGAGGTTTCCGGTTCTGGATACATGACATCCGGGAGTCCGGCCCAAGGCCCATTATCTACGCGGGTTTTGTTGACTAGCATCTGCGGTTCACCGTTTTCATAGCACCCGCCCATTTGAGGTGGCAAATCGTGGACGTGCGTGTGGAAGTCGCTTTGAGTGCCGCGATAGGTGGGGCGACTTTCCATCCCTGCAAACCAGTCAGCAAAGCGCGGGTTTTCTTCCCGCATGGAATATCCCTTGTAGTAATAAAGACTGGCATTCATCCGTTCGACGTAGGGCGTAAAAATTACATCCGCAGTGCCAAACTCATCCAGAAAATATGGCCCGGGCGATCGCGCGAGTGCTGCTTCGACATCGGCGACGACGCTGATAAATTGCTTGCGGTTGTGTTGTTCTATTGCGGTTGAACTCGCCGGGTAGCACAGCCAAGAGCACCACGCTCTAAACAGCAGTCGCTCTAGGCGCCGCAGCGGAAGGACTTCGGGGTTTTTCATGCCCAAACTCAAGGGGCCGAAGACTTGTTCGAGGGCGATTAAGATATCATCGCTTTCGGTAATGATGCGGCCGTCTAGTTCGATCGCGGGTAACATTCCTGACGGCACTTTACGCTTGTACCAACTTTCTTTTGCCCCATAGCAGAACATGGTAACTTTTTCAATGCGGTAGGGAATTTGTTTTTCTTCCAACCACAGCCAGATTTTTTGGCAATAGGGACACCAGCCATGATTGTCGCGGTACAGGGTGACTCTCACATCGGATTCGGTTTTTCCGAAGAGGCGCAAGCGGGATTGAGAGTTGGTGGGGCCGTTGACTGTATCGACTTGAAAGTCGGTAAGGGCTTCTAGTTGTGTCCAGGTTAGGGGAGTGGCGATCATCGTAGTAGATGTCATAGTTCAGTTGACAGTTGACAGTTGACAGTTGACAGTTGAGCTGGGACAGCTATCTCTCCATAAAACGAAGAGGATTGGAGCAATGAATAATTTTGTTTTATTTTCCCCTAAAAGGAGGAGGCTTTAAACTTTAAACCCATTCTTCTTGGTAATACTATTTTAGACTTGGGATTTTAGATTTTAGATTTCAAATTGGAGATTGGATTAACTGATTCTAAGGATCTGCCTTGGAATCCATATCCAAGAGTACATTTTTGCTCAGGAATCATGTAAAAATAAGTTGCGTAACTTTTTAATTGGAGCCTTTAAATTAAATACAGTTTAGCAATGCACCTGATCAAGTTATTTTTACACGGCTCCTCAGCTAAAAAATGCTTTTAGGACTCTCCATCCTCACGACTAACCTAACTAGAATTCTAGTTACAATTGGGGAGATGGTGGGGCGTCTTGAATTTTGGCGAGTGCTGCTTTAATTTGGGGAGTTGCCAGGAAGTTTTGGGTGGCTGCAATCAAGCGATCGCCCCAGAGGTTGTCTTTGAGAAAAGTTACTGTGGCATAGCGTTTGTCCAATTTCAGGGCGGCTTCTCCCAGGGATAAACCTTTTTCTTTGTCGCCTTTGGTGTAAAGTGCTACTGCTAGAGCTAGCATTGGTTCTGCTGCTTTGTCGTCGATCGCGATCGCTTCTTGCCAGCGGCGGATGGCGTTATCGATATCTCCCATTTCGTATTTGACTAATCCAATATTGTTGATAGCGGGCCAGAGTTTTTTTTCTAAAGCAAAGGCTTTTTCATATTGGGCGATCGCGCGATCGAACTGCTTTAGCTTGTAAAAAGCGTTACCTAAATCAAATAATGCGCCCGGAGTGTCGGGCTTTATTTTTAACCCTGCTTGCAAGTATTCGGCTGCTTTCTCGTAGTTCGCTTTCCGAAAGTGAGCTTCTCCCAAGACAAATTTAATTGACGCATTTTCTGGCGACAGAGATTGAGCTTGCCCTAAAGCTTCAATGCCTTTGTCAAACTGCTCGATTTGAAGGTACAAGCTGCCTAACAAAGTCCAAGTTTGAGCATTCTTGGGGGCTAACTGCGTCGCGAGTTCGGCGCTGGGGACGGCGAGTTGGAACTGCTGGAGTCTCGCTAGCTGAACGGCTCGTTCTGCAAGGCTCAAGGCTGTCTGTTCGAGTCCGGCTGAGTCGATTTGCAGGGTGTAAGGCAGGAGTGCCTGACAGGCAACGGGCTTGGGCATTGTCCACAAACCGAGTGCGAGTAACAGAGATATTAGAGGAAGACGATTAGGCACGCTATCAGCCCCAGCAAAAAATATAATGGTTTCTCGATCGCCTATAATAACTCATATTTTTGACTTTTGATATTGTTTCTGGGAGCAGCTCAATTTTGATTTTATAGTGCGAGCGGGGAGGCTCGCTGGTTTATCTAACTAAGCGAGCGGGGACAGCACTCCAATAAAAAAATCCTTTTTACAAAAATCAGATGTTTTCTTGTTTCCTGACTCGCAACGCTGCGCGGTTTTCCCTAAAATAGTTTCCTGAATTTGTTTTTACTCCTAAGCAATACTTTTTATTAACTGCTTTCGAGAGCGCTGAAATTCTCACGGTAAATGGGTAATATCAAATCCGGTTGCATCGAAATTATGTAGTGCGAGCGTCACGAAGAGCGGCCTGAATCGCTCTTCGTGACGCTCGCACGCTCAACGATTCAAATATATAATTCCGATGCAACCGGAAACGATATAATTTATTCATTTTTACCAGAAAGAATTGGTTGAAAGCCCTTGCGCCCGATCGGGAGAAATTAAAATCAGACTATTCATTACTCCAATCCTCTTACTTCCAGGCAAAGGTCAATCGATTTTGATTTTAGAGGCGACCCCACGGATAAATTCGGGGGAAGAGAGGATTTTCGATTTTCGATTTGGGATTGATTCCACGGATAAATCACGTGGCGGGTACCATATGCAGAAATTCGCTTGTCACTGTCAACTGTCAACTGTTAACTGTCAATTGAATGAATCGACTTTATTTAGTTAATAAAGTCTGTTGAATTTTGTCTAACAATTGTGCTGCTGACAAGGAAGAAGGCAAAATTTTGGCAGATACTTCTTGCAGCAGAAAGTCGATCGCCTCCGATTCCGAATTTACAGCAGAGCGATCGTCCCAGACTAAAATTGGCAGTTTGACAGCCATTTGCCGCAGGTTCGATAGCGCTTGCAGCATCGCGGACGATTCTGAGGGAGTATCGCGCAAGCACAGCAACACTAAGTCCACACTTTGATATTGCAATTGCTGCAAAACTTCTGTCCAGCAGGGAGCGATCGCCCCTCGAAAGCCGGCCGTTTGGATGTACTGAATCAAAGCTTGAAAGTTGGGAGTAGAAAACTTGGCATGGGGTACGGGAATCTCGGCTTTGGTCGATCGATCGCCCTTTGCCAATTCTCCCGTCGGATTCACCCGAGTCGTGCAGTGCAAGTCCGGTAATGTCAAAATGTCAGCAAATAAAATGCTGGGCTTCCAACTCATGCCCGCAGCTACTTGAATCACTTGCCACAAGGCAGATGCCCCCAACCCGGTGCCTGAGGTTTCACTGCCTTCAGGACTCCCGCCTGACAAACAGGGAAATACCGACAATCCTTTGACTTGATTTGCTAGTTGCGTCGTTACGGGGTCTAAAGTCACTAAGGGCAGAGCACCCAAATTTCGAGACAGACTTAACTGTTCGATAAAAGCTAAGGGGTTTTGCAGTTGGCTGGTACTGTCCAAGACGATCGCATCGGGCCGCCAAATTCGCGCCACGAGTTCTGCTTGGCCGAGGTCGTCTGCTTCCAAAACTCGGCAGTAGTTGGGGTTGAGGAGTAAAGCAGAACCTTGAGAGGAACTGTTTTGCGGGCTGAGCCACAACACGGTTAAAGAACTCCTGACCTTGCTCGTACTGGCATCGGGGCGACCGATCGAGTCTGCCAACAGCCGCCGTAAAGCGGCTTCTTCCACCGGCAAGCTCAAAAAGCCTTCGGCGCGGTTGACAGAAGCCCGTTCTTTTTCGCCTCTGGTGGCTGTGACGATCGCCGGAATCGATCGAGTATCCGGATCGCTCTTCAGCAGCGTCAGCACGTCCCAGCCGGACAGCAGCGGCAGCAGCGGGTTGAGGAAAATCGCTTCGGGACTGAACCTGCGAGCTTTTTCCAGCGCTTCGGTGCCGGAACGGGCGACTATTACTTGGTAGCCCAAACCAGAGAGGACTTTGCTTAAATCTTCGATATATTTAGGAACTGCTTCGACTATTAACACTAAACGAGAGCGAGAATTGGCGATCGGAATCTGATATTTTGGTTTGAATAATTCTTCCTCGTTCCCTGTATGTGCTGGGAATTCTTCCCCGCTATTTCCCGGAGGATTTGGGGGCAGCAACAATGTAAATTCAGAGCCTTGGTTTTCTGAGGAAATAAACGAAACGTCTCCGCCGTGGAGACGGGCGAGCCGTTGAGTCAGTACCAGTCCCAGTCCGGTTCCTTGAAAGCGCCTGGTGAGCGGGCTTTCAAGCTGTTGAAATTTCTGAAAGATCAGGTGCTGTTTGTCAGCCGGGATGCCGATGCCGGTATCCCAAACTGTGAAGGCGAGCCAACCTTCCCAAACATTTACTTTCAATCCTATTTTGCCGCCAGCTTCGGTGAATTTTAGGGCGTTGGAAAGCAAGTTAACGAGCATTTGCCGCAGCCTTAGTTCGTCGGCAATTAAATAGCTCAGTCCCGGCTCTATTTCGAGTGTAAATTCAATTTTTACAGGTGGTTCTTCTTGAGAAGCTTCGCCCTTGGTTTGGCTGGGCTGGGAAGGTGATTTTTCTTCTTGCTGTTGCAGTTGTTTTGCTTGTTCAAAGGCTCTTTTGCAGGTGGCTGCTATTTCGACTGGTTCCGGAATTAGTTCTAGCTGCCCGGTTTCCATGCGGGTCAAGTCTAAAATGTCGTTCACTATTGTCATCAAATGCCGCCCGCTTTGATGGATTAGTTTGGCGTAGCGTGTTTGGCGATCGTTGAGTTCTCCGATCAATTTATCTTTGAGGAGGCTGGACAAACCGAGGACGGCGGTGAGAGGGGTTTTTAGTTCGTGGCTGATGCAGGACAAAAATTCGTCTTTGAGTCGGTTGAGGTGGATTAAATCTGCGTTTTTTGCTGCTAGTTCTTTGGCGACTAAATGTTCTTCGGTGACATCTTGTCCCATTACTAAAATTAGTTGATTTGAGAGAGGCTGTTTGACAAATTGCCAGATCCGTTCTTGACCTGTTTGTACGGGACAGTCACAAATATATGTATCTGGTTTGCCGGCGGTGGGACACCAAGCTGGAGCGGTTAAGGTAGACGGGGAGGCGGCGGCGTACAGGGGTAGCGGACAACTGGTGGCTGCGGTTCCATCACGCGCGGCGAAGCTATCCCGCAGCCCCTCGCCCGATCGACTTGCTCCTACTAGGCTCCTGCACTCAGATGTGACGGCATCTACTTCAACGCTCTTGTATTCTGTTGCTACATGGCTTGGTTTGTGGGGCGAGTGTTTGCCCAAATTTGCTGTTGGTTCGGGAACTGGATCTGGGCCAGCTCCCAGCAAAATCCGCCACGCTGCGTTTTGGCTGACTATTTGGCCGGTGGGAGTTTGCAATCTCAGGGGTAGGGGCAGTTTTTCTAGGAGTTGGACTAGGGAGTTGAGGTTTTCCGAGGGTTTCAATCCTGCTTCTAGGAAGCGCACTTGAGATCCTAGGGCTGTGGCGATGGCTGCGGAAACCGTGGTTAATTCAATTTCTTTGACTGCTGTGGCTTCGGGCCTCAGGCTGCTGTTAACTGCGGCGAATTGCAGCAGGCTCTGACACTCTAGCATTCCTAAAAATTTCCCGCTGGCATCTGTCAGGCCGATCGGGCTTTTGGAGCCACCACCGGCGCTAAGGCCAGACTCCGCAGGGGTGTTAAGTTCCTCTATTTGCAAATATTCCCAGAATTCGCTGACGCTCAGAGTCCCAGGGATTACCCGGATCGGCTCGATCGGCAGCGAACTTGCTGACAAAGGTTGCTCCCAGTCGTTTGTGCGATCGATCGCCCAGACCCAAAAGCGGCTCAGGTAAACTAATCCTAGGGGTTGTAGCTGTTCGTTGACTACTGCAATTCGATCGCAGTTGCCCTGGCTGAAAATTGACTGTAGCGATGATAGCGCCGCCGTTTGGAGGCACAGGGGCACTAGCTCGATAAAATTGTTGAGACTGGGGCTGGTGGTTGACATAACAAACCTGAGAGTCTGCTATCAATAGCAGTAATATTTTTGATACCAATCTAGCTGCCGATCTTTTGTATCTTATTAGTTTTATACCAGTTCTCGATCGAGCCCCGGATCTGCACCGAGACCTGCGAATTTGATGCCTGCACCTGATTTGAGGCAACTACCAATTATTTTAAGCCTTAAGCTTAATTGCAGAAATCAGGATAGGGGTGCTTGACACATCTGCCAATAAGTACACTCTGACGATCCCGCTGCTAAAAGCCGATCGCCATATTTTGCAGTTAAGATTGGTTACAATAAATGTTTAAATGATTGTTAAAATGTTAAGTATTTTATTATATAAGGAGATATCAACTCTGAGCGATCCAGCACTTTCGGGCAACTTGGGTAGTTCACCTAGAGGTTTGCTGCCCCAACTGTCGATCGGTATTTTTATCCGCTCTGAAAAAAATGCCAGCGATGCGATCGAGCTTTTGAGCGGGGAACGCTATACGTTAACGCACATTAAATCGGCGGTGGAGTTTTTGGGATTCCTCAAGCACAATTACCACCTCGATTGTTTGGTTTTTGACGTAGATGACGTAGATAGGGATTTGCAATTGCTTTTGAGCAAGCTGCAAGAACGATCGCTCTTTTTACCTGCTGTGTTTTTTTTGCCCCAGCCGGCAGGGGATGGCAGCCAAGAAGCACCACCCTCAGATGCTTTGGAGGGCGCGGCGAGTACCGCCGAGAAGAGTCAAGATCAAAAAAGTTGTGCTTTTTTTTATCACCCGGCTGAGGTGCAACTACCAATCGCGAGATCGAGCGACCTAGGTACAAGTATCGATCGGGCGATCGCACAATTTCTGAAACTTTCAACTCCGGTTCCTGTCAATGACCAATCCGCAAGGGTCGATGCCACGGCCCAATTGACTGCTCAAAGTTTACTCCAACGACAGCAGCGCCGACTTGCGGAAAAATTACGGGAGCGATTAGGATACTTAGGTGTGTATTATAAAAGAAATTCTCAGATTTTTTTACGAAATCTTTCGGGAGAAGAGAAGCAAAAGTTTTTGGAGCAACTCAAGTCAAGTTATCGCGACATCGTTTTAAATTATTTTGATGAAGATACTGCGGTCAACAATCAAATAGATGAATTTGTAAATTTAGCTTTTTTTGCCGATGTTCCCGTGACTCAAGTTGTAGAAATTCACATGGAATTGATGGACGAATTTGCTAAACAGCTAAAATTAGAAGGCCGCAGCGAGGAAATATTGCTCGATTACCGCTTGACTCTGATTGACGCGATCGCTCATCTATGCGAGATGTACAGGCGATCGATTCCCAAAGAAACATCTCAAGTTCAGTTGACAGTTGACAGTTGACAGTTGACAGTTGACAGTTGTCACGAAGGAAGAAGGAAGAAGGAAGAAGCAAGAAGGAAGAAGGAAGAGTTGACAGTTGACAGTTGACAATTAAAAATCTTCAATCCCCAATCGAAAATCCAAAATCCAAAATCCAAAATCGTTTGACAGTTGACAGTTGACAGCTTGCCCCCCAAGTGCAGTCGAAGGGATGAGGGCGACATCTACCTGGAAGTCCGAGGATTCGAGTAATGAATAGTCTGATTTTAATTTCTCCCTACAAGGGTTCCGGCTTTCAACCAATTCTTTCTGGCAAAAGCAAGAAGCAAAAAGCAAGAAGCAAGGAAAAATTTAACAAACTAGAAAGGAGAAGACAGTCGGCAGCGCGATCGTGACGCTGAAATTATTATAAAATAACAAAGAACAGCGGATTCAAGACCAATAACAACTACAACTAACATCTGACAACTAACACTCAACATTTAAAAAAGTTCATGAGTCCTCTGAAGAAAACCTACATTCTGAAGCTGTACGTTGCCGGGAACACTCCCAACTCAGTGCGAGCTTTGAAAACCCTAAAAGACATCCTAGAACAGGAATTTCAAGGAGTCTACGCCCTGAAAGTCATAGACGTTCTCAAAAATCCTCAGCTAGCAGAAGAGGACAAAATTCTAGCAACCCCCACCCTGGCGAAAATCCTGCCGCCGCCGGTGCGAAAAATTATCGGCGATTTGTCCGATCGCGAGAAAGTTCTGATAGGATTAGATTTGCTCTATGAAGAACTTCGCGAAGAAGACCTGAATTCATAAGATAATCAGAAGACAGTCATTGATCCGCAGTCAGCAGTCATTAGTTATTGAGCAAGAACCCAAATTACAAGCTGGGTATAAAGACTCATGGGCTGGGTTAATGAGTGAGAAATAAAGAATACTGAGAGTTGACAAAAATCGACATGAATGAAATTAGTCAAACGGTGCAACCAGAAGGATTGGTAACGGCAGGCGTTGAAAAGATTCGCACGATGATTGAGGGTTTCGATGACATCAGTCACGGCGGAATGCCGATCGGCAGAACCACCCTAGTCAGCGGCACGTCAGGAACGGGAAAAACTTTATTTGCCGTACAATTTATATATAACGGAATCATCCATTTTGACGAACCTGGAGTCCTCGTAACTTTTGAAGAATCTCCGACAGATATTATTAAAAATGCTTGCAGTTTCGGTTGGGATTTGGCACGGCTAATAGATGAAGGCAAGCTATTTATTTTAGATGCTTCCCCCGATCCAGAAGGTCAGGATATTGTGGGAAACTTTGATTTATCTGCTTTAATCGAGCGAATTCAGTACGCCATTCGCAAGTACAAAGCCAAGCGCGTTTCTATAGATTCAGTAACAGCCGTATTTCAGCAGTACGAAGCTGCATCTGTGGTGCGCCGAGAAATCTTTCGCTTAGTTGCGCGCCTCAAACAAGTAGGCGCAACTACAGTTATGACTACCGAACGGGTTGAAGAATACGGCCCGGTGGCGCGGTTTGGAGTGGAAGAGTTTGTGTCGGATAATGTCGTGATTGTTCGCAACGTCTTGGAAGGCGAACGCCGCCGCCGCACCATCGAAATTTTGAAGTTGCGCGGTACAACTCACATGAAGGGTGAATATCCTTTTACTATGACCAATGATGGTATTAATATTTTCCCCTTGGGGGCCATGCGATTAACTCAAAAGTCTTCTAACGTGCGGGTTTCTTCCGGCGATAAAACTCTCGACGAGATGTGCGGCGGCGGTTTCTTTAAAGACTCGATTATTTTGGCTACCGGTGCGACGGGAACCGGCAAAACGCTGTTGGTAAGCAAGTTCTTGCAGAATGCTTGTATGAACGGCAATCGGGCACTACTTTTTGCCTATGAAGAGTCGCGAGCTCAGTTGTTCCGCAATGCTTATTCTTGGGGCATTGATTTTGAGGAAATGGAACACAAAGGACTGCTGAAGCTGCTGTGTACTTACCCCGAATCTGCGGGCTTGGAAGACCACTTGCAGACGATTAAATCAGAAATTGCTGAGTTCAAACCTTCTCGAATTGCCATAGACTCGCTTTCAGCCCTAGCTAGGGGTGTCAGCAATAATGCTTTCAGACAATTTGTGATTGGGGTGACTGGTTTTGCGAAGCAGGAAGAAATCACCGGCTTTTTTACGAATACCAGCGACCAGTTTATGGGTTCTCATTCGATTACGGACTCCCATATTTCTACAATTACTGACACGATTATCATGCTTCAGTATGTAGAGATTCGAGGCGAAATGTCGCGGGCAATTAATGTGTTTAAGATGCGCGGTTCGTGGCACGACAAAGGAATTCGAGAATACACGATTACTGAAAGAGGCCCACAAATTAAAGATTCGTTCCGTGGCTACGAACGGATAATCAGCGGTTCTCCAACTCGGATTTCGGTTAATGAGAAGAGTGAGTTATCGCGGATTCTCCAGGGCGTGCAAGGTCAAAACGATGACGATATTTGACAATCGGCAGTCTGTTGTAGGGTGTGCGGTGCGCGCTGCTGTGTTCTGAAATCGCCCGCACAGCCAGAACTCCTTTACCAGAAATAATTGATTGAAAGCCCCAAGCCCGGGAGAAATTAAAATCAGACTATTCATTACTCCAATCCTCATCCTTCTGGGTAGAGGTCGCTCTCCAACTGTCAACTGTCAACTGTCAACTGTCAACTGTCAACTGTTGAACATTGGTCATAAAAAAGATCGATCGCGAACGATCGATCTTTTTATTAATTTCAGTGAGCACGGAGGGATTTGAACCCCCGACCCTCAGGACCGGAACCTGATGCTCTATCCACTGAGCTACGTGCCCTCGACTTTTTCGAGTATAACACGTCTTGTCGAAAATGGCTAGTCGATCGAGCAAATTCGATCGACCCTCTCCAAACCGCTGGGCCGATGCGGGTTCTACTCGCCCGCGCGTATCGTGTATCAGGCACTTCTCGCAGCCTGAGACGGCAAATTTTGACAATTATCCTCAAAATAATAGGACAATGGGTAAAATAATATACTTTAATCTAAGCAAAGATTAGGCTCACATTCGATCGCGGTTCAGCGTCTACCACAGCTAATACAGCCCGCATCAATTTCCTCTAGCTAGTAGGTAGTAGATGGCGCTGCTGTTAAGATAAGCTCTCCAAGAACGGTTCTAGGCTAAGTTCACCAAACCTCTGAATCTTATGATTGATAAAATGTTAGATAAATTATCGCTGAGAACTGTTCTCATAGTTCCATTTGTGCTGCAAATCGTCGCAGCCGTGGGACTCGTAGGATATCTCTCCTTTAGAAACGGACAAAAAGCAGTTAATAATCTTGCCACTCAGTTAATGAGCGAGGTGAGTTTGCGTGTCGAGCAAAACCTGCAAGTTTACCTGACTACTCCCCATCAAATCAATCAAAGCAAGCTCGATACTGTCAAACTGGGCTTGTTAAACATGGAAAATTTATCAGATTGGGAGAAATATCTTTGGCGACAAGTACAATTATATCCTTATATAAATTTTACATCTATTGCTAACAACAAGGGAGACTATAGAACCGGAGAAAAACTCTCAACTGGCCCTCTCATGATTAATATGTCAGGCAAATCTACTGGCTTTGATTTTTATTCATACAATAGTAACAATACAGGCGATCGCACTACCGTAGCAGCAATGGTCAAAAAATTTGACATCCGCGAACATCCTTCGTACCAAAATGCAGCTAATGTCGGCAAACCAACTTGGAGCTCAGTTTATATTTCGTTTCTTGAACCAACATTAATACTCAGCGCACTCCAACCTGTATACGATAACAACCAGCTAGAAGGAGTATTAATTGCTGCTTTGCGTCTCGACCATATTGGAATATTTTTAAACAGTCTCAAGATCGGCAAATCCGGTCAAGCATTTATTGTCGAAAGAAATGGTACGTTACTCGCAACTTCAACAGCCGAACAACCATTCCGTACCAAAGATAATAAAAAAGAACTGTTTAAAGCAGAAGAGAGTGTTGACCCCTCGACTCAAGCTACAGCTAAATATGTAGCAGCTCGTTTTCGGGAATTAAAGGAAATTAAAACTTCCTATATCTTAAATTTTGAAATAGACGGCAAGCGACAATTTGTAAAAGTCCTACCTTTCCAAGACGGCAAAGGTTTGGACTGGCTGATTGTGGTAGTTGTTCCTGAAGCAGATTTCACCGAACAAATCGATGCCAATACTCGCATGACAATTTGGCTTTGTTTGGCAGCTTTAGCCATAGCTGTAGTTATCGGCATTCAGACTTCTCGGTGGGTGACAAATCCAATTTTGCGCTTAAATACAGCAGCTAAAAATATTGCTAAAGGCGAATGGGACACCACAGTAGAAAGCGAACGTTCCGACGAATTGGGAGAATTAGCCAAGTCATTTAACAGCATGGCTCAACAACTGCAACAATCTTTTGCAACTTTAGAACACCGAGTGCAAGAGCGGACTGCCGAATTGGCTGTAGCCAAGGACAAGGCGGAAGTAGCCAATCAAGCTAAAAGTGCCTTTCTGGCTAACATGAGTCACGAATTGCGATCGCCCCTCAATGCAATTCTCGGCTTTTCCCAACTGATGACTCGCAGCCAAACCCTATCCCGAGAACACCAAGAAAATCTTAGCATAATTAGCAGCAGCGGAGAACACCTGCTCACCCTGATTAATAACGTGCTCGATTTATCTAAAATTGAATCGGGGCGCACCACCCTCAATCCCAAAAAATTCGACCTCTATCGCCTGCTACACGACTTGGACGATATGTTTCAACTCAAAGCAGACGACAAGCATTTGCAGTTAGTTTTCGATCGCAGTCCCGACTTACCGCAATACGTAGAAACTGACGAGTTAAAATTGCGGCAAATATTAATTAATTTGCTAAATAACGCTCTTAAATTCACAGAATATGGCGGTGTTTGTGTCAGAGCTAGCAAGCATTTAATCAGCCAAGACCGAGAGAAAGAATCAGTAAATAATCTTGTATCAAAAACCTACAAAAATACAGGAATTGAGGTCAGTAATAACATTAAATCTCCACATTTAACTTTGTCAGAAAATGCGAGTTATAAAAGCCACAATGACGGTTCAACTTCTGCCTCATCCTTCTTTATTCATTTTGAAGTCGAAGATACTGGCCCAGGTATTGCTGCCAATGAATTAGACAATCTTTTTGAAGCTTTCGTGCAAACCCAGACAGGCAAAGATTCCCAAGAAGGTACAGGCTTGGGATTGCCAATCAGCCGCAAATTTGTGGAATTAATGGGTGGCGAAATCAGCGTCAATTCTGCTGTTGGGAAGGGCACTAATTTTCAGTTTGATATTCAAGTTATTGCGGTGGAGGCGGCTGATATTTCTATCCCAAAACAAACTCGCAATGTGATTGCCTTGGAACCCAACCAACACCCCTATCGAATTTTGATAGTAGATGATAAACTGCTCAACCGCCAACTGTTGATTAAGCTTCTCAATCCTCTGGGTTTTGAACTGAAAGAAGCTACTAACGGTCAAGAAGCTATTGAGATTTGGGACAATTGGGAGCCGCATTTAATTTGGATGGACATGAGAATGCCCGTGATGGACGGCTACGAAGCAACACAATACATTAAAGGCACTATTAAAGGTCAAGCTACTGCTATTATTGCGCTGACTGCGAGCGTTTTGGAGGAAGAACGGGCTGTAATTTTGTCGGCGGGCTGCGATGCTTTTATGCGGAAACCTTTCCGGGAAGCCGATATTTTCGATGCTATGCACAAACATATCGGAGTACGCTATATTTATGAAGATCCGGGGCAAGCTAACTCATCGGCAGTCAAAGAGCGCGATCGCGAAATGACTGCGGCTGACTTCCTTAAATTGCCTGAGTCGCTGGTAGCTGATTTAAAGCTGGCCATACTAAAAGTGGATATGGATTTCATTGAGAGTTCGATCGACCAAATTAGATTAAAGGATACAGTAACTGCTGCTGCGATCGCCAATTGTATAGAAAATTTCGAGTACGACAAAGTTTTAAAGTTAATCTCTCAAGCAAGCTCACATGAATAATGACATTCCTAGTACCCCTCCCGGTAATATTTTAGTAGTGGACGATACCCCAGCGAATTTGCGACTGCTAGCCGGAATTTTGAATGGCAAGGGCTATAAAGTCCGCCCCGTACCGAGCGGCGAGTTAGCACTTTCGGCCGCACAAGGTATGCCTCCCGATTTGATTTTGCTGGATATTATGATGCCCGAAATGAACGGGTATGAAGTTTGCGAAAAAATCAAAGCTGATGAACGCACTCGCGACATTCCGGTGATTTTTATCAGCGCGATAAATGACGTACTAGATAAGGTTAAAGCTTTTGCTGTAGGCGGAGTAGATTATATTACCAAACCCTTTCAGATGGAAGAGGTGCTAGTTAGAGTAGAAACCCATTTAGCAATGTGCCAGTTGCAAAAAAAACTCAAACAGAAAAACGATGAACTGACAATCACTTTAGAGCAACTGCAAGCAACTCAGGAGCAATTAGTTCAATCGGAAAAAATGGCTGCCTTAGGGCAACTGATTGCAGGCATTGCTCACGAAATTAATACGCCGCTAGGGGCGATTCGATCGTCTATTGGGAATATTACCGGCTTTTTGGATAACAATCTCGACAGTTTGCCAGTTTTTTTTAAAGAACTGTCTGCCGAACGCCAGCACGATTTTTTGAGTTTAATGTACAGTTCCCGCCAACAAACTTACTCTTTATCTACGCGAGAAAAACGGGAATTTAAAAGAGGCGTGAAGCAGCAACTAGATGCGGAAGGGATTGATAATGCTGACAGCCTTGCTAGCATTTTAGTCAATATCGGATTGCAAGGAAATGTGCAAGAATTCGTGCCGTTGCTCAAAGACCCTGACAGCGAAAATATTATCAAAACCGCCTACGATTTTGCTAGTATTCAAAAAAGCGCCAGAACCATCGCTACCGCTACAGAACGCGCTGCAAAAGTCGTTTTTGCTCTCAAAAATTATGCGCGTTACGATGTGCATGGGGATAAACTAGAAGTGAATATCACTGATGGAATTGAAACTGTATTAACTCTTTATCAGAACCAGCTAAAACAAGGTGTAGAAATCGTCAGAAACTATCAAGCTCAATTGCCTCCGGTATTGTGTTATCCAGACGAACTCAATCAAGTTTGGACAAATTTAATTCACAATGCCTTACAAGCGATGGACAATCAAGGAACTTTAACAATTGACGCCTTGCAGCAAGATACCAACTTTGCCGTAAAAATTACCGACAGTGGCGCTGGAATTTCACCGGAGATTTTGCCGAAAATTTTTGAGCCGTTTTTTACGACCAAACCAGCGGGAGAAGGCAGCGGATTAGGATTGGATATTGTCAAAAAAATCATTAAAAAACATCAGGGTACAATTGATGTGGAGTCAGTGCCCGGTCAAACTGCATTTACAGTGTCTTTGCCGATTAATTTAATTGAGTAGGTAAAACACCAGACTGAAATCTGGGGCTAAAAATTTGCAGTCTAGGCGCGCGGAATGTAGAATTTGGAAAACGGCGTGCTGCCCATCCGGGTTCACCCTGCCAGACGAAAGGAGGAAACTAGCGATGTCTAAACCAGCAATTTTGTGTGTTGACGATGAAGTAGCGGTGTTGGAAAGTCTGGAAATTGAACTGCAACAGGCATTTAAGGGTAAATATCTTTGCGAATTTGCTGAAAGTGCTGCCGAAGCACTGGAGATTATTGAAGAGCTGTGTGAAGATGAGGTTAACATTCTAGTTATTGTCTCTGATTGGTTGATGCCTGGAATGAAAGGAGATGAGTTGCTGATTAAAATTCATCAAAAATATCCGCAGATTGTGACAGTTATGCTGACAGGACAAGCGGACAAAGAAGCAATTGAACGCACAAAATCTCAAGCCAATCTTCATGCTTTTATACAAAAACCTTGGCAAAATCAAGAATTAATTGAAGCGATTAAGTCTGGTCTAGCAAAGTTATGAAAAAACCTGTGATTATTTGTGTGGATGATGAGCAGACTATACTCGATAGTCTGGAAATAGACCTGCTAAAAGCCTTTGAAGATAAATATTTAATTGAAACTGCCCAAAGCGGCGAAGAAGCTTTGGAATTGCTGTCTGAACTTTTAGCAGAACAGTATGAAGTTCCTTTGATTATTTCCGATCATATCATGCCGAATATGAAAGGAGACGAGCTATTGAGAAGCGTTCATGCCATCTCGCCGAGAACTCTCAAGATTATGCTGACGGGGCAGGCTAATTTGGAGGCGGTAGCCAATGCTATTAATTATGCTAAATTGTACCGATACATACCTAAGCCTTGGCAAACCGATGATTTAAAATTAACTGTTACTGAGGCAATCTACAGATATTTTCAAGATAAACAATTAGCTGAAAAACAAATAGAACTTCAGGAAATGAATCAGGAGTTGGCAAGATTAAACCGCAAGCAGGCGATGCTGATTGCTAAACTCCACGAAAACGAAAGTCGGTTGACGCAATACCTGGAAGCGATGCCGTTGGGCGTGTGCGTGCTTGATGCGAACGGTCAATCTTTTTATGCTAATCAAAAGGCGCGGGATGTATTTGGGAAAGGCACTGTACCCCATATTAATTCGGAGCAGAAAGCAGCAATTTATCAATTCTATAAAGCCGGAACTAATCAGAGATGTCCTGTGGAAGAATTGCCAATTATGCAGGCGCTGCGGGGCGAAAGTGTGCGGACTGAGGGTGTGGAAATTCGGACTGGTAATAAGGTTATTCCGGTGGAGAGTTGGGCGACTCCTATTTATGATTCTCTCGGGGATATTTGCTACGGGATTATTGCTTTTACTGATATTACGGAACGCAAGCAAGCTGAAGCAGCGCTGGTGCAAGCTGAAGAGAAGTATCGCCGGATATTTGAAAATGCTCTCGAAGGTATTTTTCAGACTGCACCTGACGGAACTTTGATTAGCGCTAATCCTGCTCTCGCTCAAATTTACGGCTATGATTCCCCTGAAGAATTGATGGCAAGTGTTAATGAGATTCAGCGGCAATTGTACGTGCAACCGCACCGCCGTCAAGAGTTTTTTGCGTTGATGGAACAGTACGGTACTGTGTCTGAGTTTGAGTCGGAAGTTTACCGCCGAGATGGCAGTATTATCTGGATTTCTGAGGATGCACGTACTGTTTTTGATGCTAGGGGTGAACTGCTTTACTACCAGGGTTTTGCTGAGGATATTACTTTGCGAAGACTTGTAGATGCGGAACGCCTGAAGTTTACGAATGATTTGGAAAAAGCTTTGATAGCTGAAGAAAAGTTCAATGAAGCACTGTTAGAAAGCGAAAATCGGCTGACTCAATTGCTGGAAGCGGTGCCGGTGGGTATATTTGTGGTTGATGGTATTGGGAAACCTTGTTACATGAATTCTTGGGCTGAGAAAATACTTGGCAAAGGCTTGGTTTCTGATGTTATTCCTAGCACTTTGCCGGAAGTTTATCAAACTTACTGCGCCGGAACTAATGAGCTGTATCCAAGCGAGAGACAACCGATTGTGCGGGCGCTGGGGGGGGAAGTGGTGCACTCTGATGATGCAGAAATTCACCGCCCGGAGAGGATTGTGCCGATCGAGATTTGGGCGACTCCAATCTACGACGAACGGAAAAACATTGTTTACGCGATCGCAGTTTTTCAAGATATCACAGAGCGTCAAGAGGTAGAAACCGAGCGCCGCAACTTCACAGATGAGCTGCAAAAGGCTTTAGCAGCGGAAGAAAAATTAACAGATGCTTACGGGCGGTTTGTGCCGCACCAATTTCTACACTTTCTGGGATATGAAAGTATTCTGGATGTAAAATTAGGCGATCAGGTGCAGAAAGAAATGTCGGTGTTGTTTTCAGATATTCGGAATTTCACGGCTCTTTCAGAACAGATGAGTCCTGAAGAAAATTTTCAATTTATTAATGCTTATTTGTCGCGGATGGAGCCTGCAATTACTGAAAATTTTGGGTTTATTGATAAATACATTGGCGATGCAATTATGGCGCTGTTTAATGGCAGTGCGGACGATGCGGTGAAAGCTGGAATTGCCATGCTACAGCAGCTTAACGAGTATAATATGAGTCGCAGTCGGCCCGATCGCGCGCCGCTACAAATTGGCATTGGCATCAATACGGGTTCTTTGATGTTAGGCACGGTGGGGGGGCAAAATCGGATGGATAGCACGGTGATTAGCGATGCGGTTAATTTAGCTTCTCGCGTGGAAAGTTTGACGAAAGAGTATGGAGTTTCGATGTTAATTACTCACAATACTTTTGTACAGTTAAATGATGTTTATGATTTTAGGTTGATCGATCGCGTTACAGTCAAAGGCAAATCGCGCATGGTAACGGTTTATGAAATATTTACGGCCGATCCGCCCGAGTTGCGGCAGAAAAAGTTAGATACAAAGACAATGTTTGAGCAAGGTTTGGTTTTCTACAATAGTGACAAATTTCTCGAAGCTACAAGATTGTTTTCGGCGTGCTTGCAAGTCAATCCTGGGGATAAGGTAGCTCAAATTTATATGCACCGATGTGTGAAACGGGCGATCGCTCCTGCATAAGCTTTGTTTGCCCGAGAGATTGTCTGTTATGTTCGAGAGGGGGAGAGGGGAAGAATGGGGAGCATATCATTTTTATAAAAAGCATTTTTTCTTTGAGTGCGAGCACGCAAGAGTTCGCGTATTGTACAATACGCGAGCTCTTGCGTGCTCGCACTATAAATACAAAACTGAGATGCTCCCGGGAGAGGGGGAGATGGGTATTCTAGATTTAAATATGCAATTTTAATCTAGAATACCATAATTCTGGTTTACTTTTTCCCAAAATAATGTAACTTTAGGGAAGATCCCAACCCCGATTTAGTAAATCATCCCCAAGTCTAAAATCTAAAATATAAAATCTAAAATCTAAAATTGTTTAGATTGGCAGGGAAACGGAAACTATTGTTTCTTGCTGTGGCAAACTTTCTATTTTAAATTTTCCTCCGTGCAATTCTGCTAGGCGTTGAACAATGGCCAAGCCCAATCCCAAACCTGGTTGTTGGTAAAGTTTGCGATCGAACTGCCTGTAAGCTTCTAGCTGTGCAATCTGATCGGGAGTCATGCCGCGGCCTTGGTCTTTGACAGACAGAATAAAAGTCTCATTTTCCACGAAAGTGCTTAATAAAACTGGCGTTCCTTCTAAAGAAAATTTGAAGGCATTGTCCAGCAGTTCCTCAACAATTTTTGTAAGTCTCATAGAATCAATAGCTACCGACGCATCCTGCAAATTTAATTTTAAATCATCTGTTCTATTCACCTGTTTCGCTTGCTGGAGCGCTTTTTGAGTGAGCAAAGATTGTACGCAGCTAAATTGGCTACAGCGCATTTCTTTTAGCAGTTCGGGATTTGTGCCTGCTATCTCAAGTTCTGCATACAGCAAAAAGTTCTGAATCAGCCGATATAAGCGATGACCTGAAGTGTTAATTTGACCGATCATTTCTAAGATGTCTGAATCCTCGAACACCTGATATTCTGACAAAATTAACTCGGAAAAGCCCAGAATAGCATTCAAAGGAGTCCGCAATTCGTGGGGGAGCGACATACTAATATTAATGCGTAATTCGTCTAGGGTTTTTTGAGATTGCTTGCTAATTGTTTTCTGTTTATCAAGTCGAATAGCAATTGCTTTTAGCAGTTCTTGTGGCGTACAAGGTTTAGTAATGTAATCGTCTGCTCCCATTTCCATGCCAGTGCGAATGTCACTTTTATCGGCTTTGGCTGTGAGGAAAATAAACGGAATTGTGGCAGTTATGGGGTCGGAACGCAAAGCTTTGAGGACGCCGTGACCGTCAATTTCCGGCATCATCATGTCGCACAAAATTAAATCGGGGATTTGTGCGATCGCCAATTTGATACCGACTTTACCGTCGTTCGCTCCAATGCCTTCAAAATTCTCGGCTTCCAGTAACTCTAAAATGTTTTCTCTAATCGATTCTTCGTCTTCTATTACTAAAATCTTTGCCACGGTTATTGCTCCTTTTCGTTAGTAGTTGTTGCAAAAGATCTGTGTGAGGATACTTGACAAATTTGTTTGTTTGTGTTGTTAACTGAGCGTTAAGTGGCGGATGCTTATAGTTGATAATTTAGTCGTGAAGCTGGGGTGCATCTGGCGCAAGGAAGAGGGCGAAGCATGACCGCATATAAGTTATTAGTTATCATCTCATATTGACTGCGGTCATGCTTCGCCCCTACGAATATATTCGCCTTGCGCTAGATGCACCCTGAATCTGTACTGCATTTAAATTGTATAACCTTTCTCCCAAAAATGATGTATGTCTGGTAATGGCTAATGGGTAATTGGTAATCGATAGTTTCTTTCCTATAAGCTTTCGGGAGCATCTCAGTTTTGTATTTGTAGTGGTGTCGGGAGCTCGCGTGCTTTATAAAGCACGCGAGCGGGGACGCTCGCACTGTAAAAAAAATGCTTTTTCCAAAACTGAGATGCTTCCAAGCTTTCTGAGGTTAAACTCCGGTAAAGAGGCTCTGGGCGCGTGTGTGTTATCAATCCGACGATCGTAGCAGAATGTGACATACCTCGTCTTTATGAGAACCGCTATATATTTGAATGAACTATTAACATTAATCAACTCGTCTTCCCCTCTCGCACTCTCTCTCTCTGGCGCAGCAGCTTATTGGCTAGCACAAATTAAAGGTAAGGTAATAGTGAAAGTTGTGCTTTTTCCTTCTTGACTCTCGATCGCCAGTTTGCCGCCGTGAAGTTCCACGGCTCTTTTCACAATTGCTAAACCGAGACCTGTTCCTGAAATAGTGCCGACATTTGTAGCTCGGTAAAAAGTTTCTAAGATCCGCTCTATATCGGTTTGGGGAATCCCGATGCCCTGGTCTTGAACCTGGAAAACAGCTTTGCCGTTTTGACAATTTAGTCTCAAGGAAACTGAACTGCCGGCGGGGGAATATTTGATGGCATTTGAGAGGACGTTTCCCAACATTTGCCGCAGCAGTTTTTCATCCATTTGAGCGTCGCAGTTGCCGCCTTCATGTATAAAGGCGATCGGATGTTGGTTGCTATCGTTGAGCTGCTGTTCTTCTACGAGTTGACGGCAAAATTTTTCGAGGTTTAAGGAAATCGGTTGAAATGGTAAGGTGTTTGCTTCTATTTTGCCAATTACGAGGATATCTTCTAATAACTCTGTCATGCGTTTGATGGCTAGTTGAATCCGCACAAAATGAGTAGATTTTTTTTCTTCTGACCACTTAGCGCTGTAATCTTGGAGCAATCCAGCGGAAAATTGGATGGTTGTCAGGGGGGTGCGGAATTCGTGGGAAACCATGGTGACAAATTTGGCTCGCAGTTCGGAAAGTTCTTTTTCTCGTGCGAGGGCTTTGAGAATTTCAGCTTCTGCGCGTTTGCGATCGCTAATGTCGCGGGCTTCAGCAATCAGCAGCAAAACTTGTCCTGTCTCATTTTTAACAGGTTTGAGTGAGAAATCAACTGTGACAATTTGGCCGTTTTTGCCTACCAAGTCGATTTCGCTGCGGAAAAACTCGCCGCGGCTGGCTTTGGCGATCGCAAATTGCAGTTGTTCGGAAAAATTTCGGGTTTGAGGCCAAATCACCATTTGCCAAATCGGGCGGCCGACTATATCTTGCGATCGCACTCCGGCAAAATCGAGGGCTGTCTCGTTGACTTCCAGCACGACTCCTTCGGGAGTCAGCAGCTTGGTGAGTTGAAAGGAAGAGTCAAAAATCGCCCGAAAACGCCGCTCGCTTTCCCGCAGCATTTGGAATGTTTGCGATCGTTCGATCGCGTAGCGGATAGTCCGCACTAATAATGGAGTAGTAATTTGACCTTTAACAATGTAATCTTGAGCTCCCAAGCGAACTGATTCTAGGGCTATCGCCTCATCGTCCAAGCCTGTCATTACCACCATTGCTGTATCGGGAGCAACTTCTCGCAGGCGAGTTAGGGTTTCCAAACCGCGGCTGTCGGGTAAAGAAAGGTCGAGCAATACTATATCAAAGTGTTGTTTGGACAGTTGGGCGATCGCCTCATGCAGGAACTCAACAGACACGAGTTCCCACTGAACGCCCCCAGATACTTCTAAAAGTTCTGCAAGCAAATCAGCATCAGCGGGATTGTCTTCTATTAACAGAATCTTAATCCACATAGCTTAGAGGTTTTTGGCTGTAACATTTTCACGGCGTATCAATCTCAGCTTAAACTTTTTTTCTTGACCCTGCCATTTGCAACTTGAAAATTATTATTTGGTAACACTTCCAAACCACTTTATTTAGCCAAATTCAAGTCAAGCATAATGCAATCAAGACGGGGTACGCCCACTACAAACTTTCTGGCTGGAAAAAAATCCTTGCTGACCGAAGAGCGAAACGCAAGCCCCGGGCTAACGACACGGATCCAAGTCGGTAGCGGTTTCAACCGCCTTCAATATTTCTTTACATACATCAATCAATACGAAGGACAGTTTTAGATCTGATCGAGTATCTCAAACCCTTGATGGCTATAGGGCTGACTATTTTTTCAATCTTTAAGTCTAGCCCGCTCGTTTCAAAAAATCATTAAAAATGCCAGGGCTTAGTCTGTAACGCTTACAGAGTCGTTAAAAAACTGTCCGAACTATCGATCAATGAAACATATCGAAAATTGATGTTATGATTAAGAAGATTGAGTAGGAATAACCATCTACGTGTTGAAACAACCTAGTACGGTGCAATCCCGGCAACGGACATATCCGACTTGATTCGGAATAGTTAAAGGGCAAACAAAAGGCTGGTTGTTGAGCGTACCGTAACTTTTGGCTAGTGATGGACTCTGAAAGCAAAAAAAACTAAAGTATACGCAATGCTTGAAGAAATTCAAGTTGAGCGAGTAGCGGCGAATTGATAGCGCCTTTGTAGATCCGATTATGGTTTCTTCAAGAATCCCCTCGCCTTTAGGCATGGGGAGTATCAAACTCCATCTTCCACTCTTATGCCACTTGTGAAAAAAATGCTTTTTGCCAGACTTTTTCTAGCCAAGTGATACTATTTGCGATTCTGGCATGAGAAATGGCTCTGGGGTTTGCAGTTAGCCTACATTTGCATTTTTTACCGATATCAGGACTGCTGGGTGAATCCTCCTATACCGAATTTCAAAAAGTTGAAAAAATTTTCTATTGGCCATCAGCAAAGTATCTGTTGTTTAATTTAGAGGAAGTTTGACGACTGCGAGCCAGAATTCCTCAATTAACCTGACTACTTTAGTAAATTGTACGAAGTCTACAGGCTTAGTTATGTAACAGTTGGCGTGGAGCGAGTAGGACTTGGCAATATCCTCCGGAGCTGCTGAAGTGGTGAGAATCACTACAGGAATTAATTTTAAATTAGGGTCAGTTTTAATTTCTTCTAGCACTTCAACGCCACTTTTTTTGGGCAGATTCAAATCCAGCAAAATTAAATCAGGACGGGGTACGCCCAGGTAGGGTGCTGTTTTGTGTAAAAACTTGATTGCTTCAACTCCATCCTCCACAAAATGTAAGTTATTCAATATTTTACCCTGACCGAAGGCTTCTATTGCCAAATCGGCGTCGCTGGGCGAATCCTCAATCAGCAGAATCTCAACGGGTCTAACAGTGCTTCGATCGCTCATAACTGGCGTATCCTTTTGATTAGAGGAAAAAAAAATTGAACTTTGACCCTTCAGCTATTAATTATAGGAATAGTGAAGTAAAAAGTCGCTCCTTTTCCCTCCTGAGATTCCACCCATATCCGCCCGCCATGGCGTTCCACAATGCGCTTGCACATCGCCAAACCTATGCCAGTACCGGAATATTCGCGGCGTCCGTGCAGGCGTTGAAAAATGATAAAAATGCGATCGGCATACTCAGGATCGATGCCAATGCCACGATCGCGGACGCTGAACAGCCATTCGCCCTCTTGCCTTTGGGCTGCGATCTGAATGAAGGGGATGTCTTCGCGGCAAAATTTGATGCCGTTGGCGATCAAATTTTGGAATAATTGCACCAGTTGAGATTCATCTGCCATCACCGTTGGCATCGCGTCGCAGGTGATGACAGCTTTGGTTTCGGCGATCGCAATTTGCAAATTGCACAAACTTTGCTTGACAGCAGCATTGCAGTCGGCTGGCTCAAACTCCTGACCCCTCGTTCCCAGTCGCGAATACGCCAACAAATCATTAATCAATTGTTGCATTCTGGTCGCGCCGTCAACAATATAATTAATATACTTATCGGCGCGATCGTCCAAATTTTCTTGATAGCGCTGGGCGAGTAATTGAGTGTAACTGGTAACGGCTCGGAGCGGTTCTTGCAAATCGTGGGAAGCCACATAAGCAAATTGTTCTAGTTCCTCGTTAGAACGCTTCAAATCTTCTGTAAGTTGCAGCATTTGCTCCTCTGCTTCTTTGCGGCCTGTAATGTTGTAAACCAACGCACAACAAGACAGCATATTCCCCAGATTGTCGAATACTGGACTGGTAGAAATATAAGTCCAAACATCTTTACCCTCCTTAGTTTTTAGTTGTACTTCACGTTTTTCACCAATAGCTTGCTGGCGCCAATCCACAGGATAGAGATTTGATGTTCTTTCCGGTTCGTCCGTGAAATCCAAAAGCGGTCTACCTAACATTTCTACTTCACTATAGCCAAGCATTCGTGCCATTGCGTGATTGACATAAGTCGTGAGGGAATTGCTGTCAATTACCCAAATACCTTCTTCTGCTAATTCAACTATTTGTCTGTACTTGAATTCGCTTTCCTGCAAGGCTCTTTCAGTTAGTTTGCGATCGGTGATATCTTTCATGAAACAGTGGTGACCGTTAAATGTCCCTTGGGCGTCGCAAGCTTTTACCAGAGTTATTTGCTTGTAAAAAAACGTTCCATTTTTCCGGACTCCTCTAGCTTCCACGTCTACTTTGCCAGAAATTAGCATCTCCTCATAAGCTGAGATTAGCATCTCAATATCATCAGGATGTACGGTGAGTATCCATTCCATACCGACCATTTCTTCGGGTTCGTAACCGCAGGTATGAGCGTAAGCTCGGTTAGCATTGACGTAGCGTCCCTCAATGTCCAGTCGCGAAATGCCTTCCACGGCATTTTGCAGGGCAATGGTGAGGTCGCGGAAATCTTTTTCAGCTTGTTTGCGATCGCTAATATCCTGACCGATACCCAAAAAACCGTTAATATTTCCGTTGTTGTCAAATAAGGCAGTCACAGACAGCAGTACCGGAAACCGCGAACCATCTTTGCGAATGTAACTCCATTCATTTTCGTCAGCTATTCCCCGACGCGCCCAGGCAACAAAAACCTCAAACCCAGGCTCTATTTTTACTCCCAATTCTTGAGAAAGAATTTCTGCTCTTTTACCGACCTCCACAGGATCGTGAATGATTGCTAGCGTAAATTTTCCCACCACTTCTTCGGAGGAATAGCCTAAAAGTTTCTGGGCTGCCAGATTAAATGTTTTAATCGTACCGTCTGGTTCGGTAGAAATAATTGTGTAGTTAGGGCTATTAAGAATTGCATTTTGCAGTTGCGTCAATTCTAACAAAGTGAACGCAATTTTTTGTCTGTAGGCGATTTCTTTTTGCAATTTGTGGTTGTAAATTTCAATTTGAGCAGTGCGAGCGACTACTCGACGCTCCAGAGTTTCATTGAGCAGTCGATTTTCTTCTTCTACCTGCTTGCGTTCTGTAATATCAGTAATAGTAGCAACATAACTTTTAACCTTCCCATTTTCTCCGACTTGACCGACAGCTTGACCGAATACCCAACTGATTTTAGTGCGATCGATGCCTTGAAAGCGGTACTCAGATTTAAACGGCAATTTCTCGGCAGCGGCGCTGTACCATTGGTCAAAAACCCGCTGGCGGTCGTCTGGATGAATGCCTTGGAACCACCCTTTACCCAAAGCTTCATCGCAGCCCATTCCCGAAATTTGACACCAGCGCTCGTTGACATACAAGCAATCTCCTATAGCGTCTGCATAAAATATTCCCACCGGCGAAGCTTCAGTTAAGGTTTGATAGCGAGCTTCTGTTTCTCGGCGTTCGATGATTTCTTGTTGCAGTATGCGATCGATCATCCCTAATTGAGTTGGACTCAGGAGAGTTAATGCTTGGGGAACTAAAGGAATTAATGCAAAAGCCGTGTAAGCAGAAATCGCGGCGGTAATCATTTTTAGACAGCCAGAAACCCAATAAACAGGATGCCAAAGCGTCCAAACTTCCATTACATGAGTAGTACCGCAGGAGATAATAAAGGCGGCAAACAGCCAAAAAATGTTGCGAAATGGCAAGTCTTTTCGCTGACTGATAAAATAAATTAGGGATAGGGGTATTGAATAGTATGCCAGGGCAATTATCGAGTCTGACACTATATGCAGCGCGACAAGCTCTCGCTGCCAAAGGTAACAGTGGCCGTGAGGAATGTAATTCCCGATGAATAAGAGGTTATTTAAAACAGTCCACATGATAAAGAAATGGGTAATGGGGAATCGGGAATTGGGAATTGGGAATTGGTAATTGGTAATTGGGAATGGGTAATGGGGAATGGAAAATTTAACCCAATAACTTATAAGTTATCTCAAAATTCAAAAATCTACAGAAGACCGGGCGAAGGTCATTCGCGGCTACACAAACAAAACCCGCCTCCGCGGGTTGAAGTTTTATCTTTTTCCGTCTTCCTTCTTCCTTCTTCCGTCTTCCTTCTTCCGTCTTCCTTCTTCCTTCACCCATAAAAAAAGGGGCGAGCCCCAAGCCCGCCCCATCCAAAATTATGCTGCTGCTATTGATTAACCCAACAGCGCTTTAGCCTTAGCTACGACATTATCAACGGTGTAGCCAAACTTTTCTAGAGCAACGGGGCCTGGTGCAGAAGCGCCGAAGGTGTCGATGCTGATGCTGTCGCCTTCGGAACCCAAATAACGTCCCCAGCCGAAGCTAGAAGCTGCTTCAACTGCTAACCGTTTGGTAACAGCTTTTGGTAGTACAGATTCGCGGTAAGCGGCATCTTGCAAGTCGAACAATTCCCAGCAAGGCATCGAAACGACGCGGACTTTATTGCCGGCGGCGCGCAATTTTTCAGCGGCATCAACGCAGAGGTATGTTTCGCCACCGGTGCCGATCAAAATGATGTCGGGAGTACCGCCGTCGTCTGACAAAGTGTAAGCGCCTTTGGCTGTTCCTTCGATCGAGCTTCCGGCCAAATTGGGCAAGTTTTGACGAGACAAAGCCATCAAAGTGGGGCGTTTGGGGCTTTCAACTGCCACCTTGTAAGCACCGGATGTTTCGTTTCCGTCGGCTGGGCGCATTACCAATAAATTGGGGATGGCGCGCAGGGAAGCGATGGTTTCGACTGGTTGGTGGGTGGGGCCGTCTTCGCCCAAGGCTACGGAGTCGTGAGTCATGACGTAGATGACTCCGGCTTCGGAGAGTGCAGAGAGGCGAATTGCGCCGCGCATATAGTCGGCAAATACTAAGAATGTGGCGCAGTAAGGAAGCAAACCACCGTGGAGGAGCATACCATTGGCGATCGCGCCCATAGCGTGTTCCCGCACACCAAACCGCAGATTGCGTCCTTCGTATTGACCTTTTTGGAAATCTTTTTCACCCTTGAGCAAAGTCATGTTAGAAGATGCCAAGTCAGCGGAACCGCCGATCAATTCAGGTAGGACAGCAGCCAAAGCATTCAAACATTTTCCAGAATGATTCCGGCTGGAATCTGCCTTATCTTCCGGCTTGTAAGTCGGGAGAACTTTATCCCAACCTTCGGGAAGTGTGCCAGCAACGGTGCGCTCATATTCCGCTGCTTCTGCGGGATATTTTGCTTTATAATCAGCAAAAGCTTGATTCCATTCTTGCTCAGATTGAGCGCCGCGTTCAACTGCTTTGCGGAAGTGTGACAAAGCATCGCTAGGAATTTCAAACGGTGCGTATTCCCACTTCAAGAAATCGCGAGTTGCTTTCACTTCATCGGTACCCAAAGCAGCACCGTGAGAACTGTAAGAATTGCGCTTGTTGGGAGAACCGTAACCAATGATGGTGCGGACTTTAATCATGGACGGTTTGTCCGTGACTTTTTTCGCTTCTTCAATAGCTTTGTGAACTGCTTCTAGGTTAGTATCGTTGTCTAGAGCAGTATTGTCTACTGTAATAACGTGCCAGTTGTAAGCTTCAAAACGCTTGCCGACATCTTCAGTAAAGGCCAAGCTAGTGTCGCCTTCAATGGAAATGTGATTGTCATCGTACAGGGCAATTAATTTGCCGAGTCCGAGGTGTCCAGCCAAGGAACAAGCTTCGCCGGAAATGCCTTCCATGTGGCAGCCGTCACCCATGATGACATAGGTGTAGTGGTCAACAATGGTGTTACCGGGCTTGTTAAACTTGGCAGCGAGGTGAGCTTCTGCCATTGCCAAACCGACGGCGTTAGCAATGCCTTGTCCCAGAGGGCCTGTAGTAACTTCTACGCCTTCGGTGACAAAGTTTTCTGGGTGTCCGGGGGTTTTGGATTCCCACTGACGGAATTGCTTGATGTCGTCGAGGCTGACGCTATCGTAGCCGGTCAAGTGCATGAGGGCGTACTGTAGCATACAGCCGTGTCCGGCGGAGAGGACGAAGCGATCGCGATTGAACCACTTGGGGTTTTTGGGGTTGAACCGCATAAACCGATCCCACAGCACGAAGGCCATAGGAGCAGCGCCCATCGGCAGTCCCGGGTGTCCTGATTTTGCTTTTTCTACCGCATCGATGGCGAGAAAGCGGATAGAGTTGATGCAGAGTTCTTCGAGTGATTGAGTTGCAACAGCCATAATTCTGGTTTTTATATGTTAAGAGAGAGTGTGTGTGATATCATATCGGGTCAATCGATCGTAATTCTTGTAGGGGCGGGTTCACCAATAATCCCCAATGAAAACCAGAGTTTTAGTAAACCCGCCCCGACCCAAATAGTACGATCGATCGACCGGACATGATATGTGTGGTCGATTGTGGCAGAGGTGCGATGAGTCGAGTTCGATCGCCCGCGTCTCTGCTGTTCAGTTTCTGTGGAACTGCCGTGAGGCTGCACTACATATCATCTCACCACTTGCGATCGACAGACAACTTAATTTTTTAAGGTTTCGCCCGCTTTGACAGTTGGTAGTTGGCAGTTGGCAGTTGGCAGTTGGCAGTTGGCAGTTGACAGTTGGCAGTTGAGAGTGGGAATCAAACCGTTTATCTGTAAGGAGTTTAGTTTTTTTTTGTGAGATTATTTACGTCTGCGCCGGATGTGGCGGTTGCGATCGCAGATGTTAGTCAACAGTTAAGGCACGCCTGACGATCGCAAGTGTATCTTAGTTGTTTGAAAAATTCATCCCTGTTGCGCGGTTATGATAAAGTCTAGTGTTTCTCACATTTTGCAGCTTGGTCAGGAACAGGCAAGATGCTTGTCCCACAAAGAGTGAATTTTCTGGTGGGGTGAGCAGGCGAGCCCGCCCGAAGCGCCAGCACGAGAATAGTGCAAGATGTAAGATATTGGTAATTTTAACCAGGCAATAAGTAATGACTCTGAGTGAAGCCGAAGTCCGCAGTCAAAAAGTAGACGAACTGCGATCGCAAGGCATAGAACCGTATCCTAGCCAATCCTACGCGCGATCGCACACAGCCCAACAAGTTCGCGAAATATTTAGTCAGCCGGGAAAAGAACTCGCCAACGGAGAAAGCGATCCCGAAGAAATTTCCCTGCGATTAGCAGGCCGGATTATTTCCAAGCGAGACAGCGGCAAAATTGGTTTCATCGATTTAAAAGACGCCACAGACAAAATTCAACTCAAAATCGAGAAAGCAATCGTCACCGGTGAAGTCGGTTTGAGCTTTGAACAAATTAAAAAATTGCTTGATATCGGCGATTTTGTCGGCGTCCAAGGTATTGGCTGCCGCACGCCACGGGGAGAACTTTCTATTTTAGTGCGGGAATTCACCCTTTTATCAAAAGCTACAATCCAATTTCCCGATGCTTATTACGGCATTAACGACCCCGAAGTTTGCCGCCGCCACCGCGAAATGGATTTGGCTAGCAACCAAGATGCGCTCAACCGTTTCATGCTCCGCAGCCGCATCGTTCAAAGCATCCGTTCCTATCTCTGGAAAGCAGATTTTTACGAAATAGAAACACCGACACTCCAAGCTATTTACGGTGGTGCTGCTGCTAAGCCGTTCATGACGCACCACAATGCTTTGGAAGTAGACTTATATTTGCGAGTGGCACCGGAACTGTTCTTAAAAAGAGCTATTTGCGGCGGTTTTGAGCGAGTATTTGAACTAGGAAAAGCCTTTAGAAATGAGGGTATTGACAGCACTCACAATCCCGAGTTTACCTCCTTAGAAGTTTACCAAGCTTATGCAGATGTGTTCGACATTTTAACAGTTGTCGAAGATGTGATGTGTTTTGCGGCGGCGGCTGTCTTTGGAGATGTCGTGGAAATTGAAAATCAGGGAGAAACCATCAGTTTAGAGCGCAAGTTCGACTACAGCGACAAATATCCCGGTTTTAGCGGCAAACACTGGCAAGTTAAAACGATGGTGGAAGCTGTCAGAGACGAGTTTGGGCTGGATTTTGACAGTTTGGACTTGGAAAGTGCGATCGGCTCTGCAAGCAAGCTAGAACTGCATCTGTCAAAGTTAGAACAACAAAGTTTAGGCTACGTCTTGTACGCAGTTTTTGACAAATTAGTTGTTCCCAAACTAATTCAACCGACATTCATCATCGACTATCCCGTCGAAGTCAGTCCTCTAGCCAAAGGACACCGCAGCAAACCGGGATTTGTCGAACGTTTCGAGCTATTTATTAATGGCACAGAATACTCGAACGGCTTCTCAGAATTGAACGATCCGAAAGAGCAAAGAAAGCGCTTTGAAGAACAGCTAGCGCAGAAAAACGCAGGCGACGACGAAGCGCATCCCATGGATGAAGACTTCATCCAAGCGCTATCTTTGGGAATGCCGAATTGTGCGGGAATGGGCATCGGCGTAGATAGATTGGTGATGCTTTTAACTAATACTCAAAGCATCCGAGATGCCGTAATGTTCCCGACAATGCGGCCAGTGAAAGATTAGTCAAATTTTGTAGGTGGTGTCTTGATTTATCAAGATTATAGCCCTTCTCAGATAGGTGAGGTACGTTGTTGGGCTTTAGCCCTCTTAGTGTATTATATAAGCTGTCAGTCATACCTCATCTTTTAGAGAAAAGCTCTAGTTAGACTCGAAAGGCTTTTGGATTTTCAAATCCCAAAATCCAAATTGACTTTTCCCCCTCAAAGCCGTGTCCGATCAATTAACCGCAGTAAGATTCGTTTGTAGTGCGGACTTCAGTCCGCAGCCAAAAAGCGGAATTAATTAAAGTACGTTGTTGGGCTTTAGCCCTCTTTAGACATATATAAAAAGGGCTAAAGCCCAACAACGTACCTATTGATGCAAAAAATCGTTTAAAATGGAATTGCGCCCTAATCTTGCAAAAAAATAACTTCTCATTGTTAACTCAGAAAATATGACACTTATTCAAGAAAAAACTCTAGCCTCAAAAGTTCGCGCCGACTTCCCCATTTTGACGCAAAAAGTCAACGGTAAACCGCTAATTTATTTAGACAACGCAGCGACTTCCCAAAAACCCCTAGCTGTACTCAACGCTTGGCGCGATTACTACGAACAATACAATGCCAACGTCCACCGCGGCGCCCACACTCTCAGCGCCAAAGCAACTGATGCTTACGAAGGTGCGAGAGACAAAGTTGCAGCATTTATCAATGCAGCATCGCGACAAGAAATTGTTTACACTCGCAACGCCACGGAAGCAATTAATTTAGTTGCTTATTCTTGGGGTTTAAGCAATCTGCAAGCGGGAGATGAAATTATCCTGTCGGTGATGGAACACCACAGCAATCTCGTTCCCTGGCAAATGATTGCTCAAAAAACTGGTGCGGTGTTAAAGTTTGTAGAGTTGACTGCAACTTACGAGTTTGATTTGGAACAGTTTAAAACGCTGGTTTCCCACAAAACTAAGTTGGTATCTGTGGTTCACGTTTCCAATACTTTAGGCTGCATCAATCCAGTCAAAGAAATATGCAAAATTGCCCACAGTTTCGGCGCCAAAGTTTTAATTGATGCTTGCCAAAGCGTGCCGCACATGGTAGTAGACGTGCAAGCAATGGATTGCGATTGGCTGGTTGCTTCCGGCCACAAAATGTGCGCTCCGACTGGTATCGGTTTTCTGTACGGTAAACTAAACTTGCTGAGAGAAATGCCTCCGTTTTTCGGCGGCGGCGAGATGATTGCTGATGTGTTTCTCGAATATTCCACCTATGCTGATTTGCCGCACAAGTTTGAGGCGGGGACTCCGGCAATCGGTGAGGCGATCGCCCTTGGTGCTGCGATCGACTATCTTAGTAACATAGGCATGGATCGGATTCACGCTTGCGAAGCCGACTTGACGGCTTATCTCTTCCAACAGTTGCGGCAAATTCCCGAGATCAAAATCTACGGGCCACAACCAGACAGCAACGGCGAAGGTAGGGCAGCGCTAGCATCATTTAGCGCCGGAGAACTTCACCCTCAAGACTTGTCCACCATGTTGGATGCGGAGGGGGTCGCGATTCGTTCCGGGCATCACTGCACGCAAGCTTTGCACCGCTATTTGAACATTTCATCTACTGCACGGGCGAGTGTGTATTTTTACAATACCCATGAGGAGATTGATGTGTTTGTCAAAGCCTTGAAAGAGACGATCGACTTTTTTGGTGAGATGATGGGGTAAGCTTTATGGGGTGGGTATTTGCCCACCTCAGTTACCAAAGTTTTTTTCAAGATTCAGTTGAGCAGAATGCCTTTTACAATTGCACATCCGATCGCAGCCGCGCCCATCTGGTTGCTATCTAAACGAAAATTGGATTTGTTAGCGATCGCAATTGGGACAATGATACCCGATTTGCAATATTTTATCGCCCTAAAACCAGTCAGAAGCATTGGACACAGTTTACCAGGAGTGTTCGTTGAAGGTATACCCTGTTCCCTGGTTATGTTGCTAGTGTTTCATTTGTTTTTCAAGCATCCGCTGCTGGCACTTGCTCCCTCACAGGTAGCCGATAGACTACCACCAATCAGACGATACTCGTTCTTTCCATTATCTAGATTTTTAATCATTATAGCATCGATCGCGATCGGTGGCATCAGTCATATTGTTTGGGATGATTTTACTCATTCCACAGGATGGTTTGTCGTCAACTTTCCTCTGCTGCAATCTAAGATTGTGTCTCTACCACTTTACAAATTACTTCAATATGGAAGTGGCATATTCGGGCTCTGCGGTTTGTCGATTTGGTTTTTAGTATGGTTACTCAACACTCAACCTCGCCAAAAGCAAGAAACGCTACCTATTTCCTGGAAATTATTAGCAACTGGCTGCATTTTGCTCACATCTGGTATCTTCGCAGCAATTGCCGTAAAATTACACCTAGCCGAGGATGGAAGTTTTTCGGGGATAGTTGTTAGAGCTGTTATTGGTTCTATTTCCGGGCTATTTATCGGTTGTTTTTTATACTCAGCTACATTCTGGAAGCTCAAAGGTTTTCAGCAATTAAACTAAGAATTGGGTAAAAAAGATAATTCTCAATTCCCTTCCAGTATCCGCGTTCATTCGCGTGCATCCGCGGCTCAAAAAAGAACGCTTTTTGGGAACTAACTTTGCCCGTGCTACAATAAAACCAGAGTTTTCTCAGCTCAAGGAGATTTTGAGATGATTGCTACCACTTCAAGTTTAGCCGAACAGAGAAGACTTCTAGAAAATATTAGCTGGCGAACCTTTGAAACCTTGCTCCAAGAAATAGGCGATAAGCGAGGTTATCGCATAGCTTACGATGAGGGTATGCTAGAAATCATGACTCCTTCATACCTTCATGAAAGTTATAAACTTCAATTTCATCGTTTCATTTTCATTTTGGCAGAAGAAATCGACATTGAAATTAAAAGTGCGGGCTCAACTACTCTCAAGCTTAAAAATACCAAAAAAGGAATAGAACCAGATAGCTGCTATTATATCCAAAATGAAGCAGCAGTCAGAGACACGCAAGAACTGGATTTAGAAACTGCCCCACGGCCTGATTTAGCCATTGAAATAGATATTACCAGCAGTTCAATTAATAAGTTTGCCATTTACTCAGCACTTGGAGTCCCGGAACTCTGGCTGTATAACGGGCGAGTTTTGAAATTTTATCAGCTAGTAGAAACAGAATATATTGAGCGCGACTTTAGTATTGCTTTTCCCTTTGTATCAGCAGCCGAAATGGCTGGGTTTTTCACTCGCACTCAAACGATGGGGGAAATTGCTTTGCTGAAATCTTTTAGGACTTGGGTTAGGGGGAAAATATAGCATCAGGAATTACGGACAAAATGGCTTTTATTGTGGCGAGTTGGTAAGATCGTCTCGGAAGTATCTCATTTTTGTAAAAAGCATTTTTTTCTTATAGTGCGAGCGTCCCCGCTCGCGTATCGTATAATACGCGAGCGGGGACAGCACTATTAAATGCAAAACTGAGATGCTCCCGATCGTGTCCGCAGTCAGTAGCACGATAAAATAGGTTTGTAGTAAGGACTTTAGTCCTCTTTAAACTATGAGGACTAAAGTCCTCACTACGAACTTTATAACTTTATAACCGCGGACACGATCTAAATTCAGATAATTAAAACTCCCTAATTTCAGGATGTATAAACTGATAGCCAGCCGCCTTAATCTTTTGATTCGATACCCTCGCATTATAAGGCCGCACGCTGTTCACAGATGTATCCCAAGTAGCTTTCGGTAGATTGTGAGTTTCAAAAATGCGATCGAGTAATTCGCTACTAGATAGCGACACATCCCCGACTAAATTGTAAATCCCCTGCAATCTATTGTCCAATGCAAAGGTCAATCCCCCAACAATATCATCTCGATGTACCCAATTTGTCGCATCTTCCCCGGCGCCCGGACGAGTTGTCCCAGCCCAACGCCCAAAGATTTTAACTAATTCTCGCCCGAGCCCGTAAATGCCACCCAAACGGAGAATGCAAACTTGCAGGTTTGGATTCGATGCTGCTAATAAAACTCGTTCGGTTTCGGCGAGAATTTCACCGTTGGGATTGGCTGGTGCGACGGGCGATTCTTCGTTTACCAGTTTACCTTGACAGTCGCCGTACACAGAATAAGTACCCGTATAAATCACCTGCTTGACTGTCGGTATCTGCTGTAAAACTGATACCAAAGTTGTCACAGTTTCTAAGTAACTTTCTCGATAAGCATCAGCATTTCGAGCACCGACGCACAGCATAACAGCATCTTGGTCTTGCAGTAAACTCGCGATCGCACCTGCATCATTTCCCTTAAGCACAACTACCCGCTGGGCGACACCCTCCAATTCACTAACTCGGCTCGCCGTCGTAGTTGTCGCCGTCACGGTACAATCAGATTTACCGCGTAAATGTCGGGCTGTCGCAGTACCCACATAGCCGCACCCGACGATCGCAACTTTCATCAAAAATTCTCCATTTTGTCCTAGCCTCTAAGATTATTGCCGGTTTTTGCGAAGATTCGAGGTCAGGTTTGTGGTACGATCGAGATCGTCGCGAGCGATCCCAGTTGCATCATGTCCGAACAAGATATTTTTGCTACATCTTCAGAAACCGAACTTTTAGCTTTTTACGGTTCTTTATTTGCGATCGCAGCCGCCGACGGTTCTGTTGATATTGACGAACTAAATTTGTTGTTTAAAACCATAAATTTAGACAAGTTTTCGGATTCAGCCAAGGCTCAAATCCAATCCTACACAGCGACTCCACCATCTCTGGGCGACTGTTTGCAAACTCTCAGTCAGTCAAAAGAACCGCTGCGCTTGGGAGTCATGTATTTTTTGATCGGCATTGCTTTGGCAAATAATACCCTGCATCCCACAGAAAGCGAGGCGATTCAATCCGCGAAAAAAATGCTCGCAGTTTCCGATTTGCAAATTCAAGCCATGCAAGAATTCATCGCAGACATGAAACAAATACAGGAGGCTGCGCCCAAAAAAAATCAAGCATCAGCATCATTTAATACTGCCGTTTCCCAGCTCAAAAATAAGGGCATTCCTCTCGATTTAATCGACCCCAAAAGAACCACCATAAACCTCAGCAATCCGCAACCAGATTATTCCGATGAAAGTTTTTGGGCAAAACTTAAAAAATTTGCTTTAAGCGCTGGCCGAGAAGTAGTTGAAAAAGCTTTGACGCTTTATTACACTGCTCAAAATCCCAACGTACCGGCTTGGGCTAAAACCGTTGTTGTGGGAGCTTTGACCTATTTTATATCTCCGGTTGATGCGATTCCAGATATATTAGTCGGTGTCGGATTTACAGATGATTTGGGGGTGTTGCTGGCGGCGATAGCGACTGTTTCAGTATACATTAATGCTGAAACTAAAGCACAAGCACAGCAGAAAATGAGTGATTGGTTTGGTAAATAATCTTATCAGGTTTGTAGTAAGGACTTTAGTCCTGCTAAACTTAAAAATTAAGAAGGACTGAAGTCCTCACTACGAACTTTTAAGAAGGACTGAAGTCCTCACTACGAACTTTTAAGAAGGACTGAAGTCCTGACTACGAACTTTTAAGAAGGACTGAAGTCCTCACTACGAACTTAGTGATTGTGGATTCTCAGTCTTTCAGCGGCTTACCTTCTCGATTGATAATACGGCTTTCACCATCTTTAGCCGTGACATTTTCATAAACCCCTTCATCTCGCTTCACATACTTGCTGAAACCCTGATTTTTGTAATCAGTGTCGGATGTCGGCTTCATCAACCTCGGAGCGCTCAGCATTCGGCGTACCGGAGTATCTCCAGGAGTATCCCCGGGTTCGCACTTAGCCAACTCGCATAGTTGGGCCCAAGTCGAAACTTCCAGGTTCATGCTGTGCGAAACTTCTAACTGCTGGTTGTTTGTGGGACAAAAATAATCGTATACAGGCATACTAAGAATCTCGCTTGCAACTACTAAAATTACTAATTGCACGGTAACAGTGAGTATTATAACTCAAAATTACTAACAATTCAAGCCAAAAAAGCAAAGTTTACTATTTTTAATGGTTGTTGAAACAGCAAATCAGCTATATTATTAACCCTGTGCAGTTGCTCCCGAATGCGATCGAGACCAAGCCCAATACTACGCTACCCTGAAATCCTCTGACTCGATCGACGGCTAGCAAATGCCCCCAAGACTTCTCTGAATGCCGTCAAAGGATTTATCGTCATTTCAGACTGCGCCCAAACTACTGATTTTAAGTTTCAAGTGTATTCATCTATTCACCAGTGAGGATTTACCGATGAGCGATTTCAAAGTTACGCCAGAAGTGGAGCTGAATACAGCTCAAATGTTGGAGCGATACCAACTACAAGATGAGACTATTCTGCGGCGTTGGGCAAAACTGCACGGCATCAACAGCACTCGCGGTTTCTTCTATCCTAGTGAAGTAGATTTGATGGATCACGCTCACCATCACCTCTACAATTTGGGAATGAGTGTTGCTGAGTATCAAAGTCTTTTAGACCGGCGCCGCAGCCATTCTCAGACATCAGGGGATCAAAATAAAACAGTAGCAAGTCAAGTTGCTGATGAAGCATACGATGCCATAGAAATGCTGACAGATCAGTATTCAGAAGCTATTGATTTAATGGGAGAACGTATAGCAGATCATTTCATCGATGAACTCGATTTATCTGTGATGCGACACCTTTCTCAAAAAGTTAAAGATCGTCGCACACTCAACGGCCAAACTAAAAAACCCAACCGTTTTCTCCAAGTAATTAAAGCTGTGTTGCAACCGAGCAGTGAAAATACGCTTCTGGTTCCCAGAAAAGATGATGACTCTAGTTTAGAATTAGAACACCATCACCGGCTCGGCTAGCGGATTGATTTGCAAGGCTAAGCGCTACTTGTCGCGGTAAGGTGCGCGTCGCGCACCCTACATAATTAGGTTATGTTTCCGGGATTGTGAAGGCAATAAACTTGCTGTTTTTAACCAAGAAGAATGGGTTTAGAGCCTCCTCCTTCGAGGGAGAAATAAAACAAAATTATTCACTGTTTCATTCCTAGGACTTATAGGTAGAGGTCGCTCTCCAACTGTCAACTGTCAACTGTCAACTGTCAACTGTTGAACAGCCTAATTTACCTTGCAATTATCAATTTAAGACTGGAGAGAGATGTGCTTTGCCTCGGAATTACCTAAAATATAGGTTTAATTGAAACAGTTAATCTAGCTAAAGGTAGAGAAATGATTAAATCATGGATGGTAATTGGAGCAGTCGTCTTGATAGTAGCTTTGGCGATTAACAGAATTTCGACCAGTGACATCCAATGGTTCAACCGATTAGTGCGTCCGAGATGGCTAAAAATTGAAGCAGCAATTCCTATAATTTGGACAGTAATTTTTATTTGTGGAGCTTGGTCAGCAGTGATTGTTTGGGAGCAAGCACCGGGAACTCAGGAGACTTGGTTGAGAATGGGTTTGTACCTGCTTTTAGAAATAGTAACTATGTCTTATACGTCGGTTATGTGCAAAGTTAGGAGCCTCAAAGTCGGTACGATAATCGGCGGAACTGGCGCAATTTTAAGCGTGCTGCTAGCTTTGAGCGTGTTGGCTGCTTCTGAATCAGCGACCTTGTTATTGCTGCCTTACATACTCTGGAGTCCGATCGGCACTTACACGACTTGGGCGATGATGCACCTCAATCCGGCGGATGTTTAATTGATAGAAGTCCGAGGGAAGTCGGAAGAAGGAAAAGGGAAAAGGGAAAAGGGAAAGATTTTTAGGGTGTGTCGCCATCAACAATTTTTATATTCAATCGACAATCTCACACTGAGGGTTGTCTTATAACTGTTGAAGCTCCCTGGTGCGTCGCTATTAGATTGTCGGTCTTTTTTGAAGATTGGCTATGGCGACACACCTTACGGAAAACTTAAAAATCCCAAATCCAAAATGGTATTATAAAACTTCATTAAGTTTGCAAGCAATAGTAAGCAATGGTAGTATCATATAGTCAGAAGGTCAACAAGCGAGAATTATAGCGATCGTTAAAAAATGGAGAGTCTAAATGCAACTAGCAGAGAGACACATCATTAAATCCACCGAACACCGTTTTATTGAAATTGATGTACTAGCCTTTAAATCCAAAAATTTGTATAACGCCGCTAACTACATTATCCGTCAAAGTTTTGTTTACGGATGGGGTTATATCAATTACAACGAAATGAATCGTTTGATGAAATCTCATCAAGCATACAAAGAATTGCCAGCCAAGGTAAGTCAACAAATATTAATGATATTAGACAAAAATTGGAAGTCTTTTTTTGAAGCAGTCAAAGCTTACAAAAATAACCCCACAAAATTTAGCGGTCGCCCGAAATTACCGAAGTACAAAGATAAAGTCAAGGGTCGGAATATTCTAGTCTATACGATTCAAGCCATTAGTAGCAAGGAACTCAAGAAAGGAATTATCAAGCTTTCCGGTACTAATATTTTAATTAAAACCCAGGTCAAACCAGAGAAAATTTGTCAAATTAGATTAGTGCCAAAATGTGATTCCTATGTAATTGAGGTAATTTACAATGCCTGTACTCAGCCGGAGCCCACCATCGAAAACAAAAAAGAATTAGTAGGTAGTATCGATTTAGGATTGAATAATTTAGTAGCGCTAACTTCAAATCAGCCGGGGTTTGTCCCTTTACTGATAAACGGGCGACCACTCAAATCAATTAATCAATTCTACAACAAACGTAAAGCACAACTGCAATCTCAATTAAAAGGAAACCGCTGCTCGTCATCACGTCTTGGGCGCCTAACTCGTTGCCGCCATCAAAAAGTTGATAATTACTTGCATCATACCAGTCGCCAGATAATCAATCTGCTCGCATCACAAAAGATAGGGATGCTAGTAATTGGCAAAAACTTACAATGGAAAAATGAGATTAATTTAGGCAAGAGAACCAATCAAAACTTTGTCAATATTCCTCATGCTCGGCTAATTGAAATGTTGAAATACAAAGCTGAATTGGTTGGAATAAAGGTAATAGAGCAAGAGGAATCCTATACTTCCAAATCGAACTTTCTGAATTTAGATCCAATTCCTGTCTACGGAAATATTGGATCTCAGGATGTCACATTTAGCGGTTCGCGAATTAAGAGAGGATTGTACAAAACGTCGTTGGGTCGATTGATTAATGCCGATGTTAATGGGTCTTATAATATCTTAAGAAAAGCAATCCCAAATGCTTTTAGCACTCTTGATAGGGAGCTGTGTAGCTCAGCCGAGGCGGGTTAATCCGCTCAAAGTGAAAGCGAAAGGGGAGGGACTCAATGCCTCCCATGTCATGTAATAGATGACTATACTTTTACCAGCTATAGCCTAACGGCTCGGAGACCGGCTTGGTGGCTCGGTTTCCGGGGGTTCGGGAGCCACAGTCGGTGACTCAGCAGCCGGAGGATTCAGCGATTCCTCCCAAATTTTGATTTGCGATCGCGCTTGCTCAAAAGCCCGAGAACCCGAGGGAATTTTCTTCAAAGTCGCGATCGCCCCAGCCAGATCCGACGACGATTGTTCCACACCCATCGCCAAAATTCGCTGGCTCCACTCCTCGATCGCCTCACTAGCCTGCCAGCGGAGCGAACTCGTATCGGGTACCTGAAGGGCTAGCGTAATTGCTGCTTGCAAGGAGTCAGCAGTTCCCGCTTGGGCGGCCTGACGGGCGCTCTGCAAGCCTTGCTCGCCCTGCAATTGAGCTTCCCAAGTCCGAATGTTCGATCGAGCTTCCTCATATAGCACCCGTCCCGATCGAATCCGGCGTGCCATCTCAATGGCCTCGGCCAAATTACCCCTAGCCGCTAGTTGCTGAGCTCTCTCCAAAAACGGCTGGTCTTGAAGGCGCTGTCTTCTCTCGATCCAAGCTTGAATTTTGGTTTGAGCTTCCCCGTAAAGCGCTCTTCCTTGGCCGATCCGAGAAGCTTGAGCTACGGCTGCTTCCAGAGAATTTGGATCGCCGGTAGTCGCTAAATCGTTAGCTCTTTGCAGGTACGGACTGTCTTCTAGCAGTTCGATTTGACGGCTCAAGCGATCGATTTGAGTCCGAGCTTCCTTAGAGCGGGGATTTGATTCCGGGACTGTTTGCAATTGGGCGATCGCAGCCCTCAAGTCCTTGACCCCTCCCGGCGCTGCCAGCCTACTTGCCAAATCCAAAATTTTCACATCAGCCATTTCTTGCTGCCAGCGGCCGACTAAATCTTGAGCTTGTTTGTACAAAGGGCGGCCGTCTTTCAACTTTTGAGCGAGATCGATCGCCTTAGACAAACCATCAACAGAGCCGGTCAAAGCCTGAGCCGTAGCCTGAGCCAACTCGTTAAAATCCTGTACTTGTTCCTTTAAATTTGCAGCCTCTGGAATCTTGTTAGCGATCGAGATCGCCTGCTGCCAATCGCCTGCTTGCAAGCGTTTTTGGGCGATCGCCATCACTTTCTTGCTAAATTCCGCGATCAGCTTATTGGCAGCTTGATACAAATAACTCTTTTGATCGATGCCCTGAGCCAGCTTAATCCCCGTCACCAGATTGTCCAGCCCTCCCTCCGAGGCTGTATTCCTGGCTTTTACCAACTTATTACCCTCAGCCTTTGTCGTCTGAATTACCTTAGTGAGTTCCTCATACTTCGTCGATTCCCAAAAAGTATTTCCCGTATCCAACAGCAGAGTAGCTTGGCGGAAAGCCAGCCCCCACTCTTCCTGACGCAAGTGGTCTTCTGCCGTGCGGTAAAGTTTCTCTGCATCGCTCCATGTTGACTGCCACTTTTCAATCTGCTGTCGCACCGTCGCGTAAGCGGGAACGTCTTGAGGAACCTTGCGGGCGATCGCGATCGCCTCATCCAGCTTTCCTTCTTGGAAACTAGAATTTCCCAACCTGAGAATATCCTGCGACCAGCGATCGATCTGACCGTTAATTCTCGATCGTAGCGGGTGATCTTGGGGCAAAGCGTTCACTAATTCGATCGCCCGCAGCAAATCATCCGCCGTCCGCTTGCTGGCTGCTTCTTGAGCGCAAAAAAAGCGATCGTTAGCAGAAGCCGTCGGCCAAAAAATCTTCGAGCAATTCGACTGCGAGGTTAGGTTTAGCAAAGACGAAATTGCCACAAACCCCATACCCACCGACATCAGCAAACTCACCGCCAGCCAAAACTGCCATTTTTTCGACCAGAAGCGCCACAGCCGATAGGGGTCACGTGGCGGTTGCGAGTTTTCTCCAGACTCTTTCGGCTGCTGTTCCAGATGCCCTCCCGGCAGTTTTCCTGAAGTAACCAAATCTCGGATTTCTTTAAGTCGCTCAGCGCGATTTTTCCTGGCTGGAATTGGCACTAGCGAGGAAGTATCCTTTTTTGACTCCAAGGATTCTGATGCAGACCAACGGCCTGGTGTTTTGCGATCTTGACTCATAAATCTCCGCTCACCACAAACAGCAACCAGCCAGTGTTAGTTATTTTAAAACTGCGATCGCTGATATCCACTGCTCTATAGAATGTATCCATCACTTTTACCAGAAAGAATTGGTTTCAAGCCTATCCCTTATGGGGATAATTTAAAAGAAGATTATTCATTACTCCAATCCACTTCCTTCTAGGTAGAGGTCAACTGTCAACTGTCAACTGTCAACTGTCAACTGAATGAAATACTCCTGCAGGCGGAACACTGCAAGAGCCGTAGCTTGCGGGGCCCGACGCCATCGCCCACAACGCCCCAAACAAAATTTCGTGATTAGTTGACATACTCACCGCCCTAAAAGTGCGGTGATTCTTGACGCTTCACAGGGGTCTGCTACCGAAGTAGTCTTACGTCCCCTCTGCGCCCGTTTAGAGTCGTGGCAATGCCCTATCCCGACTTTTTCTATATTTCTCGCAGCATTCAAATCCCTGTCTTGCTGAGTGCCACAATTAAGGCACAACAGCGAACGAATAGAGAGGTCTAATTTGCCCCACTTAAACCCGCAATCTGCACACACCTGACTGGTAGGTTCCCAGCGACTAATTACCCTAAATTCCCTGCCTAGCTGTTCAGATTTAGCCTCACACAGTACCCTAAACTCATACCATCCTTGCTGACTAATGCTAAGCGCAAGTTTGCGATTCTTGACCATGCCAGACACGTTCAAATCTTCTAAAACAATTACTTGATTTTCGTTAACTATTTTGCTTGACAGTTTGTGCAGGAAGTCTTTGCGCGTGTCTGCAATTTGGTTATGCAGTTTGGCAATTTGAAGCCGGGTTTTATTTCGGCGTTTTGAGTCTTTGAGTTGCCTTGCTAGCTTGCGTTGAAGAGAGCGAATTCTTCGGTCTAGCTGCTTGTAGATTGGGCTTTGAGCTGATGTTCCATCACTCATTACTGCAAAGGTTTTAATGCCCAGATCGATGCCGATGCTGTGGTTTTTGGCTTCGACTAGATCGGGATTAATCTCTACAACAAAGCTTAAGAAATAGCGATTGGCACAGTCTTTGATAACGGTTACAGAACTAGGAACTGACGGCAATTTCCTAGACCAGACTGGATTAACAACTCCAATCTTGGCTAAATAAACCCCATCTCCCTTGATTGAAAACCCCCCGCGAGTTAATCTTGCAGACTGACTGTTTGCGCGCTTTTTGAAATTGGGATAGCCGCTTGAGCGCCCTTTTCTTTGTCCCTTGCAAGACTCAAAGAAGTTTTTAAACGCTGTCTCTAAGTCTGCTATTGACTGTTGTAAGGGGATTGCCGATACTTCACTCAGCCATGCCCTCTTTTCTGTTTGCTTACCCTGAGTGATTATTAGTTTCTGAAGTTCTGCTGATTTGGGTTTCTTTTCAGATTGCTTGCAAAGTGCAAGTGCATCATTCCAGACCACTCGAACACAACCAAATAATTGAGCCAAGCTCTGTTTTTGTTGGTCGGTTGGATAAAATCTGTATTGATACCTTGCTTTCATTTTTTTACTTTTGTTCTTGCTCTATTATACTAGGTTTTGCCAAAAAAGTCAGGAATAATTAAAGCCGTCCTATAAGGACGGGGCTTTAGACCCATTGTCCCGATAGCAATGCTTGAGGAACTTCAACATCACATTGCAAAGTGAGCATGGCATAGTAACCAGATGCTCGCTTCACAATACGAATTTGCTTAACTTCAAACCCCTCTAAAATCGGGCGCGATAGATGTATCTTGACGGGGCCAATCTTAGGCAAATTAACCCAGTCTGCACCCTCAAAACGTTGAACGGATTCTAGGTTTAATTGCGGAAACACAAATGAGCGCATCGGCTTTTTAAACCTAGGAAACCCGTGCCCCCGATCGCACATCGCCACAAACGCTGCCTCTAAGAAAGCGCAACACCTGTTGCAAGACATGGGTATGAGGTAGCTTCAGTTCAGGAATCAACTGCTTTGCCTGGGAAAGCGTTTTGCACGCTCCGCGCAAAGGTTGGACGGGGTGCATCAGCGGGGATAATGTATTCCTGCCGGATGCTGCATGAGTTGACATCACACTTACGGGAGTTCACCCAATCCTTCCGTTCTCGCAATGCAAAGTTGTAGACCTTGCGGCAGATAGTCAGCCACTGGTCGATAGTTTCGCGTTGTGCGTCGGTGGGAATGAGTTTGTATTCGTAGGTGAGATTCAACATTGCACCATTTTACAACCAGCCTGAATAAATAATATTCCGTTTATTCAAATTCCTCGACGTAGAGTTCTAGGCGACTGAAGTCGCCTCCGGCTTATCCCCAAGTCGGTCGCCAGGGGCTTGCTCCTGGTTTTTCGGTCATCCCCAACTCGCACTCAATAGAGCCAATTACACATTATGGTCTCAAGAACCGGAATTCGATCGCAAATCCCCGATCAGTTCGGCAAGTTCCTCGGTGTTAGCCTTGTAAACCTCATTGCAGAAATGGCAAGTAGCCTCAGCCCCGCCATCTTTTTCGATCATGTCTTGAAGTTCGGCTTCACCCAACATTTTCAGAGCTCCCAAAACTCGATCGAACGAACAGCCACAGTGAAAGCGCACCATCTGAGTTTCCGGGAAAATTTCCAGGCCCATATCACCCAGCAACTCTTCCAGAATCTGGTGCAGCGTTTTGCCCGATTGTAGCAACGGCGTAAAGCCCGACAGTGCAGTCACCCTAGATTCTAGAGTTTGCACAAGTTCTTCATCCGTCGCCGCCTTCGGCATAACCTGCAACAGCACGCCCCCAGAAGCTTGCACCCCCGCCGCCCCCACAAACACCCCCAAAACCAGAGCCGAAGGAGTCTGTTCCGAGGTTGCCAAATAGTGAGTCAGATCGTCCCCAATTTCGCCGGAAACCAATTCTACCGTACTTGAGTAAGGGAAGCCGTATCCAGCGTCGCGCACCACATACAAATAGCCGTCACCGATGGCGCCGCCGACATCAAGTTTGCCTTTAGCATTGGGCGGCAATTCCACTGAGGGATTGCTGACATAACCTCGAACCGTGCCATCAAGTCCCGCATCAACCAGAAGTCCGCCTAGGGGCCCATCTCCTTTGATGCGAATGTTGACTCTCGATTCGGGCCGCTTCATGCTGGAAGCGAGTAACAGCCCTGCTGACATTGTGCGTCCGAGGGCTGCTGTAGCGACGTAGGAGAGCTTGTGCCGCCCTCTTGCTTCTTCGGTGAGGCGGGTGGTAATGACGGCTACAGCGCGAATTCCACCATCTGCGGCTGTAGCGCGAATTAATTGATCGGCCATGAAAAACCTGACTTGTCTTTTGATACTGCTGGAACTATTTTAGAAGTTCTTGAAGGTTGTCGCAGCAAATGGTCAGTTCGGAAGGGCGATCGAGCTTCACGACTCCTCAGGGTGCGGGGGCTGCGACGCAATGCCGTTTTATTCTCATCATATAAAAATTGCGTTGCTTAATCAGGGTATGAAAAAAAATAAGTTGAAAATCCCCAAGCTTTGTCGATACTGGTTTCTATGACTGGCATATTTAGCCTTTCATACCGTAAATCAGCAACGCCTGGTTTTTGGCGAATATTCGATCGCGCGGGACATTCCTGCACGCTGTCACGCATTTACCGCTGTTGTTCGCTGGCTCAGATTGGAAGAAGCAGTCACCGAACTTGATGATGTGCAAGTAATTCCCGAAGTCTAAAGCAGATGGCTTTAGATTTTTAGACTGAAGAAATTGCTCAATTAATCACCTTGAAAGTTTAAGAGTATGTGATATCAAATTCGCATTTAACTCAATACGCTTGGTTAGTATTTTTTGGTCGTTGCAAGGAACCATCTTATGAACGTGAGCCGTAGGAAAGCAATCGCAAAGTCTATTTTATACATCGTTATTTTATCTATATTGAAAGTCTTAACTGAACCGTATTGGGATTAAAATAATGTTTAGAATTTAAGCTATTGAGCATTTAAATTACATATTCCGACGATACTCTGAGCAATGTCACACTCATAGCTTGAGTAATTGTTGATACAGAATTTGAATGTAGATAAAGCTTATACTCCCGCTAACCTAACGATCACCTAACCTTTACCTGGGTCGGTTAGAGTGAGATCGCTAGGTCTCACACTAATGTTTTTTAGCTGGAAATAACGGATATGCCACCAACATCGAAAGCACTTTTAGCGGAAGTCCAGCATAACACAGGAGCAACTCGAAACTTGCATTTTTATGCAAAGGGCGAAACCATTCCTTTAATGTCCCAAGGCCTTTGGCGCGTCTGTCAAGGTTTAGCACAACTGAGTACCCTTTATCCCACCGGAGAAGAAGGACTTTTGGGTTGGGTGGGGCCTTCGATGTGTTTCGGTTTGTGGTTGACTTCCTTGCAGACTTACCGAGCTACGGCAACATCAGACGTTTATTTGATGTGGTATTCTATGGTGGAAATTGAAGCTTCTCCTCAATTGGCTCACGAGTTGTTGCCTCAAATGGTGCGGCGGCTGCGACAAATGGAATCAATTTTGGCGATCGCCGGACAGCGCCGAGTAGAAGACCGTTTGTATCAACTTCTGCTATTATTGCAACAGGACTTCGGTCAGCCTGTGGTTGAGGGAACTCGTTTGAGCATCCGCTTGACACATCAAGATATTGCTAATACTATTTGCACGACTCGCGTAACGGTAACGCGAATGTTGGGAAAATTGCAGCAGCAAGGGTTAATCAGTCGAGATGGCGATCGGCATTTAATACTTAATAAAGGTGTTTTTGCGTCCACCTCCGATTTGTTTGGCTGCAACCCTCAAGCAGTCTAGAACCGACATCTATCTATTCGCATCTACACTCTACATAAAGTCTTCGAGTATTGGCTATCAAACCCCACTGCATGAGAATTGTTGGTCTCGATATTGCTCCCGCGATCTACAGCAATACCTTTGCAGTCAAAAAAGATATAATTAAACGGTGCATCTACTTAAACAATAAACCAATGGCTAACTCAACTCCAGAAACACCAAAACCAGACAAAAAAGAATTAACTGATATCACAGCTAAACCTCAAGAAAAACAAGAAGAACCGCCAAATAAGGGTGACGGGCGGCAATAGATAAAACGGCGGTTGAAACCGCGTCTATACCGTCTTATTCATGGGCTTGTTTTAGCGGAAATAACTTGACAAATTACTCAGCTTGTGTATTGCCGTTGGTCGATCGCAACTTCGGCTTGGACGGCTGTCCCCGCCGTCCATCCAGAGAAACCACCTCAGCCTCAGAACTCTCCCTAGCCACCCGAATCAGCAACCCCGACAACAACAAACTCGCCACCATCGAAGAACCGCCATAACTAAAAAACGGCAGCGGCAAACCCGTAGTCGGCAAAACCCCCGTCGCCACCCCAATATTCAGCAGCGACTGTCCCACCATCACCACCATCACCCCAATCGCCACCAACTGAGACTCAGCATTCCGCGCCCGCATCGCCACCCTCAAAGCCACAGTAGCGTAAGCCGCCAACATCAGTAACAGCGAGAAACCTCCCACCAAACCAAACTCCTCAGCAAACACAGCAAAAATAAAATCGCTGTACTGAATCGGCAAATAAAATAACTTTTGCTGAGACATCCCCAAACCAACGCCCCAAATCCCGCCAGAACCCACAGCCAGCAGACTTTGAACCAACTGATAACCATCCTGCATCGCATCAGCCCAAGGATTGAGAAAAGACATAATCCGGCGGCGCTGATATTCCTTAAAACTAATACTTAAAACCGCCAACAGCATTCCCCCTATAGCCGTTCCACCCAACTGCAAGTAAGGTAAGCCCGCCGCCAAAGCCACCAACCACAAAGTCATCCCGCACAAAGCCGTGGTACTCAAATTCGGCTGCAACAAAATGCCCAACAGCATCGCACCGAAAATCAACAGCCAAGTAAACCGAACTTTATTCGTCAATCGAGGCCAGTTGCCAAAAATGCGGGCGCTTTGGAGAACGAAAAACGGTTTAATCAACTCAGAAGGTTGAATAATCGGCACCGGGCCCAAAGATATCCAGCGAGTTGCGCCGTTGACTGTGGTTCCCACTCCCGGAATTAAGGTCAACCACAGCACTCCCAGCAGCACCAGAATTCCCAACTGAGCTGTTTTCATCAGGTAACGCAGGGGGGAGTAAACCATTAAGTTAAAGCCCGCCAGCCCGATCGCCACTGCGATTAGTTGCCGCTTAAAATAGTAAAGGCCGTCTCCCAATTCGGAATTGGCAATGGGATAGGAAGCTGAAAACAATGCTGTCAGCCCTACAAACAGCCACAAAAAAGTCAGCCACCGCAGCCATCGGGCCTCCGCAGCCCATTGCGACGCGCTGGGGTCAAAAAATGGAATGAAGCGTCGAATATCATTAGTCATTAGTTATGAGTTATGAGTTATGAGTGCGAGCTTAAGAGCTCGCGAACTTTATCATTAGTTAAGCTGTTGTGCATTTGAATTTAATTTGGGGGCGGGCTAGAAGCCCACCCCACAAGAATTTCAAGAAACAAGATTGTAAACATCAGATGCACGCCAGCTTAATTCGCGGTGGTCAAAAACCGGGTTTTTTAGCCAAATATTTGCTTAAAACCCTCAATGTCGATTTAAAAACCCGGTTTATTTGTGGGCGAGTGCATAAGTCTTATCAGCTAATTAGCATTTAAATTGCACGTCAAGAAATAATCAACCTCTTGTGGGGTGGGCTTCTAGCCCGCCTCAAATATCCAATTTTAATGTGGAACAGCCTAGCTAAAATCATAACAAACAAAAAAAGAGGTCGATCGCGACCTCTTCCCCTCTATCAATCCATTCTCGGATTTTAAAGTAAGCCAGTATTAGCTCCGGGCTTACCGGTAGCCAGTTGCACTTTAATAATTCTGCCGCCCATTTTCATAATTCTTTGCTGTTCCCGGAACCAGTTGTCATAGGGAACGAGCTTAGTAAAATAGGTATTTTGCAATTCGCGCTGAGTGCGGATGCGAGTTTGGCTGGGGACGCAAGCAGTCACTTTAAACATTCTCATGGGAAACAAACTCCTGAGTAGGTTTACAGATTTTTAGATGGATTTTAAAAAGATTGAAGTCAGGGAGTTAGGAGTCAAAACTAGCTCGTTAAAACTCGTCGGGCGTTCTCGACTGGCCTTTGACGGTCTAGCAATCACTCTCAATTTCCCTGACTTCTTTCAAAGCTAAAGGTAATAAGTCCAAAGTTAAAAGTTAAAAGTTAAAAGTTAAAAGTTAAGAGTTAAAGGAGGTAAGAAATAAATCTTCTTCCTTCTTCCTTCTTCCTTCTTCCTTCTTCCTTCTTCCTTCTTCCTTCTTCCTTCTTCCTTCTTCCTTAGATTTAGCTCAAGCCAGAGCAGATGTAGTCGAAATAGACGCCCATTTCTTTACCAGCGTCAGAACCGACCAAACCGGCGGTGACTTCTTTCATTGCTTGGATTGCTTGTACGGTAGAACCGATGGGCACGCCCAAGGAGTTGTAGGTTTCTTTCAAACCGTTGAGCACGCGCTCGTCAAGGATGGAAGGGTCGCCAGCTAGCATGGCGTAGGTGGCGTAGCGGAGGTAGTAGTCCAAGTCGCGAATGCAAGCTGCATAACGACGAGTGGTGTACATATTGCCACCGGGACGAGTTACGTCAGAGTACAACAGAGACTTAGCAACTGCTTCTTTGACGATTGTGGCTGCATTGGCGCTGATGGCGGTAGCGGCGCGGACGCGCAGTTCACCAGAAGCGAAGTAGTTCTTGAGCTTGTCTAATGCGCTGCTGTCCAGGTACTTACCTTGAACGTCAGAGGTATTGATAACGGCGGTAATTGCGTCTTGCATGGTTGTCTTGTTTCCTAGAAAGTGGCTGAGTCAGTCCAATTTTGGAGCTAGAATTTTAGATTTGGGATTGGGGATTTGAGATTTACAAGTAGTTGATTATCTGCAAAAGCTTTTGGCTTGTTATCAGTAACCCTCGATTGTTCAATCAAAAATCTATAATCAAAAACCTAAATTCCTTACTGCATCGCACCGATAACGTAGTCGAAGTAAGAGGAAGCTTCGGAAGCATCTTCTCCAGAGAGCAGCGAAGAAGCTGCATTTTTCATAGCGCGGACGCCTTCGGCAACTGCTGCAATCGGGGTTCCGAGAGAGTTGTACATTTCGCGGACGCCGACAATACCGATTTCTTCGATCGGAGTAATGTCGCCAGCTACGATTCCGTAGGTGATCAAACGCAGGTAGTAATCCAAGTCGCGCAAGCAAGTTGCGGTCATTTCTTCGCCGTAAGCGTTGCCGCCGGGAGAAACAACATCAGGGCGCTTTTGGAAAAGTTGGTCGCCGGCTGTTTTGACGATACGTTCGCGGGATTCGCTCAAAATTTGGGCGATGCGGACGCGGCGTTCACCAGAGGTGACGAAGCTCTTGATGCGGTCTAATTCGCCTGGGCTCAGGTAACGAGCTTCAGCGTCTGCGTTGACGATTGATTTGGTGACGATACTCATCTTGTGTGTACCCGCTGGATATTTTGCAATTGCGAACTGCTCCGCGTTGAACTAGCGACGTTCGGGCGCTTTCATCCCGTACCTTTCGCTTCGCTGGTGGCTGGAGCTTTGACGGGGAAGGGTGGACTTTCCACAGCCTGCAACTGCTGAAGTTGTTACCGGGTGTCTGCCTTCGCTGTTTGACGACGCTCGTTCTTCACGCCGGTGCGTTTTTTTGTGGCCGCACTGAGCCTGTCGCTTAGAATACCACAAATGATTGATGCGATCTTTAATCTACGATCGAGATTGCAGCAGATCCGTAAGTGGCGATCGAGTGACTGTTCGGCAGTTAGTCAGGATATTGCTTCTCTAACGCAACTACCTCTCGCAAGTATTTTGAGGCATTATGTTCACATTCTGAGTGTTACCGTAATAGTTTGTAACATTCCTTTTCATTTTTGGGCCCTCGGTGGCGTCTAATTCGTTAAAAATTCAAAGTCAAGAAATCGCTAAAATCTTATATCAGCAAGGATTACAGCCATCGAACCTTCAGCGGCTTGTCCCGAAGGCGACGGCGCGAGGCTAAAAAACTTCTGTGTCAAACAGAGGTGCGGAAGACTGAGGGGTGACAGGTGTCGATCGGAAATGGTGACTTTTAAGCTTGTAGCTAAATTTGACTCTCGTCCAAAAACGGATACAAGTTTCCCACACTCGGACGCGGAGCAACCCAAATTTTAGATTAAGGTGCAATTTTCCAGACTCATCGGTGAAATCTAAAATCCAAAATCTAAAATCCAAAATCGATCGACTCTCACTTTTAACCAGGTGCGCCGTGAAAAGAAATCTATCAGCCCTAAAAAAAGCTTTGCAGTTTGGGATTAGCGGTGCTGTCGGCGGTTTCGCCGGCAATCTCATCACTGAACCTTTCATGCACCATCTCAATGATTCAACATCTGTTTTTGACAGTGTATTGTCCACATCTCGCTGGTTTGGATTGGTAGGCGGCGGAATTGCTACTGCAATTATGTTCGGCTACTATTACTATATCAAAGGCAAGCCCCAAATCAAACAATCTTTAAAAAATGGCGGATTGTTTGGTGTAATTGCGGGGGCTATTTCTGGAGCAATCGCTGAAGGTATTTTTAGCGGGATTGGCGACGGCGAAAATGAACTATTGCGAGTGATTTGCTGGGGAATAGCTGGCGGTTTGTTAGGACTTGGACTTTCTAAACGCATTCCTAATTTAGGAATGCTGCGCGGCGCGGGTGGTGGCGGTGTGGGAGGTCTTTTGGGCGGTTGTTTGTTTATTCTGTTTGCTTATACTTTGTCGGGTACGGCGGGCCGTTTAGCTGGCTGTGGTGCGATCGGCTTTTGGATTGGAATTATGCTAGTTGTGGCCGAAACTTTGTTTAACAAAGCTTGGCTGGTAATTAGTTACGATAGCGGAACCAATCGCACTCTGACTATTGGTGCGGAACCGGTGACTTTTGGTAGCGATGAAAATTTGTCTATTATCTACATTCCTCATGTTTCGCCTTTAGCGATGCGGTTTCAATTGGAAGGGGGTCAAATTGTTTGCGAGAATTTTGATAGCGGGGCGGTGAGTTATTTGCGATCGGGCGACCAAAAGAGAATCGGTAACTGTACAATTACAGTTGGAAACTCTGACTTGCCTACTGCAACTTCCGCTCGGGTTACGCCGACTATTTTATCACAAGCATCGCCAGCCAATGCTTTTGCCAACGGTCAATTTTTGCTGACATTGGGAAGTCGAGTTATCCCTCTGACTGCGGGTACTCAGCTATTCACCTCTGACATCCCGAGTTTAACGGCTACGGCGTCTAGCGGCGTGGTAGCGCTGGTGAATTCTCGATCGCCAAACGAGTTATCCTTAGGATTGATCAATTTGAGCAATCGCTCTTGGTGGGCCACAGACAGTCAAGGCGACATGAAAATGATTGAACCTGAAAGTACCCTAACTTTGGCCTTGGGAATTAAAATCGAATTCGGTGAAATTGAGGGCGAGATTGTCGGAAGCTAAATAATCTTAAATCCGTATCCCCATAGGTTCGTAGTGAGGACTTTAGTCCTCTAAGGATCGCGAATTAAATAATTTACACTCTTAAAAGTGGTATGGGCGTCCCGCCCGTCCTTTATAGACGGGCGGGACGCCCATACCACAATAATTAAAATTGTAAGTTATTTAATTCTCATTCCTAAGAAATGATGCGGACTAAAGTCCTAACTACGAACCTTTTTGTCCTCTAAGAAATGATGCGGACTAAAGTCCTCACTACGAACCTTTTTGTTTTATAATAAATGATGCGGACTAAAGTCCTCACTACGAACCTTTTTTATGGCGGTAAATTAAATTGCCGATAATAAATTCAAGCCGAACTACCGCTAACACCAGTAATCACAGCCGCCCCAATCAAATGAGCCAAACGCAAAGCTTCAGGAACCTTACCAGTATCAGTCAAACGCTGGAGTACCAGTGCAATTACTTCCGGTTGTTCGCCGCACACTTGAAAAAAGAAAGGTTCAAAAGCGTAAATTTTGCCAGCGCGGCGCAACAATTCTAAACGGTATTCCGAATCTGAGAAATGACCGAGGGCTTTTTCAACAGCAGCTAAATCTGGTTGGCGGCGCATGACAGCAACGCAAGGAATTTGCAGCCGCGATGCTAACTTGGGAAGGTCAATAATATTGAAGCCGCCGAAAGCAATTCCGTCCAACAAAACGAGATGCAATTGCGGTAAAAATTTCCCTCCTAGCAGTAGCTGACAAATTACGTCGGTGGCATCTAATCCGTCTGGGAGGACTTGTCCCCAGACCATTCCTTCAAATCTAGTCCCCCCGCAGACCACGCCTGCGATCGACACCAAACTACTGCTGGTACGAGAAAACGGAGCGTCGTCAAAGCCAATAACCTTAATTGTGCGATCGAGTCTGAGCAATTCTGCTAGTTTCAAAGCAGGGACTTCCCTAAACTAAAAATTTTGACATTAATTTGACTTTTACATATTATCATAGACTTTAAAGACTCGAACGCTAATATCAATTTTATATGAAGCTGCTCCTGAATTCGCTCCCACTTTAATTAAGTAGGGTGGTTTTATTATTAGATAGGATATATAAAATATAAAACCACCAAAAGTAGCGCTCAAAGGTCGGCTCGCGTTTGGGGCAAGGCACGTAATTTCGATATTAGCACTCTTGCCTAATATTATAAAGAGCGCCCAAGCACAACTACGTACCTAAACTGTCAACTGTCAACCCTCTCTTCTACTTAAAAAGGTTTTAAACTCTTGTCTCAAAAATACGTAGCAGCAATAGATCAAGGAACCACCAGCACCAGATTTATCATATTCGATCGCCTGGGACAGATAATTTGCAGCAACCAACAAGAACACCAGCAAATCTATCCACAACCGGGATGGGTGGAACACAATCCCGAGGAAATTTGGCGGCGAACCCAAAGCGTAATTAAAAATACCCTGGAAATCGGTAATATCGATGCGAAAGATATTGCAGCCCTCGGCATTACCAACCAGCGCGAGACTGCTATTGTTTGGGATAAGAATACGGGAAAATCCTACGGAAATGCGATTGTTTGGCAAGATACCCGGACTCACCAAATTTGTACTAGCTTAGCAGAAGTTGACGGCAAAGATCGATTTAGATCGCGCTGCGGTTTACCGCTAGCAACTTATTTCAGCGGCCCCAAAATTAAGTGGATGCTGGACAATATCGCTGGATTGCGGGAAGCGGCAATTAAAGGTGATGCGATTTTTGGCAATGTCGATTCTTTTCTAATTTGGCACCTCACCGGCGGCACGCACATTACCGATGTTACCAACGCCAGCCGCACAATGCTGATGGATTTGCAAACCCTCGATTGGGATGCGGAAACTTTGGAAATCATGGGAATTCCCCGCCGGATGTTGCCAGAAATTCGCCCTTCCAGTCAAGTTTTTGGACTTGCAAAAGGATTGCTCGAAAATGTTCCGATTGCTGCTGCTTTGGGCGATCAGCAGGCAGCTTTGGTTGGGCAAACTTGTTTCAGTGTTGGGGAGGCGAAAAATACCTACGGTACGGGCTGTTTTATGCTGCTGAATACTGGTGAGGCGATCGTCCCTTCAAACCACGGATTGCTGACAACAGTCGCCTACAAGATGGGAGAATCGCCCGCTGTGTATGCTTTAGAAGGCAGTATTGCGATCGCCGGAGCATTAGTCCAGTGGCTGCGCGACAACTTGGGCATCATCAACACATCTGCGGAAGTAGAAACATTAGCAAATACCGTCGAAGATAGTGGCGGAGTTTACATTGTACCAGCATTTTCTGGACTCTACGCGCCCTATTGGCAAGACAGCGCCCGGGGAGTAATTGCAGGTTTAACTCGCTATGCGACTAAGGCACATATTGCTCGCGCAGTATTGGAAGCGACAGCTTGGCAAACGCGGGAAGTATTGGATGCGATGAATCAGGATTCTGGGGTGCAGCTTTTATCTTTAAAAGTAGACGGTGGAATGGTGGGAAATCACACGCTAATGCAGTTTCAGAGCGACGTTTTGGGAGTGCCTGTGGTGCGGCCTGTGGTAGCGGAAACTACTGCACTGGGTGCTGCTTATGCGGCTGGTTTGGCGGTGGGTTTTTGGAGCAAACTAGCCCAATTGCGGGATAATTGGGCGGTGGATTGTATTTGGGAACCCCAAATGTCGATCGCACTTCGGGAGCAAAAATATCGGTTTTGGAAAAAAGCAGTTACCCGCACCTTCGACTGGGAAGAATGAATATATAGCCTTTCGGGCGGGCTAGAAGCCCTACCCACAAATAGAATAAAAATTAACTCTTTGTGGAACAGGCATCTTGCCTGTTCCGGTTATGGATTTAGTGCTATCATCAAATCTAGCAGTAATTAGAAAATTGCAAATAAATGATTTCGCCAAATAACTTAAAAAAAATTCTCACCCTCATCCTATTAATACTGACACTGGCATTTGCAGAAATTGCCACTAATTCCCAAAGTGCGATCGCAGATACAGCGACAACTCCGCCAACCGCAACCGCCCCCGAAGTCTTCAGCACCAACTGTGCAGGCTGTCACATCAACGGTAGCAACATTATCAGGCGCGGCAAAAACTTGAAACAAAAAGCCTTAAAAAAATACGGCATGGATTCAATCGCCAATATTTCAAATTTAGTAACCAACGGTAAAGGCATTATGCCCGCTTACAAAGATCGTTTGTCGGAACAACAAATTATTGATGTTTCCGCCTACGTGTTATCTCAAGCCGAAACTGATTGGAAATAAGAAGGACTAAAGTCCTCACTACGAACCGAACCTTCGTTGGAAGTATTAAATATGAAAAAAAATGATTTTTGGCGCCAGATTATAACTATTATTAGCTTGTGCTTGTATCTAATCCTAGCTATTAGCCCGCCCGCCTTCGCCTCAATTCACAAATATCCAGAAAGAGCAGACAGAGTAATGTTCCGCTCCGTACAAAGCCTGCGCGACACTCATGATAGAGCATGGCAAGTGGTTTTGTATAAGCGAGTACAGTCGGGATTGGTAAACTCCTTTAACCTGAGATTAGTAGGATTTCCCGGAACAGAATTGCAGCATCCTGTAGCGCTAACTGTTGCTGCGGGCGATCGCAAAATTGGTAAAGCCAAGGATATTTGGAGCGAGTCGGATTTGCCGATCAATGTCGGAGAATATGATTTTAAATCAATAATTATACAACTGGAAAGCAATCAACCTTTAAGGTTGAGTTTGCCTGTGAAAGGTGAAAAAGAAACTGGGTTGCTGGTTCCTCCTTTTGGTGTCAGAGAATGGCGACTGTTGTTAAATACCAAGTAAATATACTTGTTTTATCCGGTCTAAAGTTAAAATTCCTAGAGTTGTGTGTATCAAAAGCTACTACCCTCAAGTACGCCTTAAGGTAGATTTAACCGTATTTCAAGGTAATTTTGAAACAAACTCAATGTAGAGTTGGTCAAGTGATAAAACTCCATTGTTTATAACGTGCGTGTCTTCAGGGTGAAATTACTATGAGTTTAATCAGTACAATTGTCCGAAAAGCTTTGGAAACGGGTTATTTAACGGTTGAGGCCGAGGAACTGTTGCGCCAGCAGTTGCAGATGACTAAGTACGGTTTAGAAGATTTTGAGGCTTTTATTACCTTGCAAACTGAGGTGATGGAAGGTAGGGTAAGACAGCAGGCTTTGGAATTATTGCGATCGAATAACTGTTCTGCTGCTGTGGCTTGAGTTAAGTGCGATCGCGCTTTTGGGTAGATCGCGCTTTTGGATAGAATTAAGTGCGATCGATTTTTGTATGTTGATAAGTCTTTCACGGGCGGGCAAGATGCCCACCCTACAAGAAAATCCACTCTTTGTGGAACAGGCATCTTGCCTGTTCATAAAAATGATCCGCCAAGCCTTGAACAATCTTTCTACTGCATTCCTAGCTGTTGCCTTAACGCTTCTGGAACATTAACGGCTGTATCCAAACATCGAACATTTTCCCACTTTGTATTTTCATCCCATTTGACATCGCCAAAAGTGCAATTGGTGAGGTTTGCGTGGCAGAGGTTTACCTCGCTAAGATTTGCGCGACTAAAGTTTACCTCGCTAAGATTTGCCTCGATAAGGTCTACGCCACTTAGGTTTGCATCACTGAAGTTTACCCCACTGAGTTCTGCACCACGGAAATTTGCGTCGCTGAGGTTTGCGCGGCTGAAGTTTGCGTCGCTGAGGTTTGCGCGGCTGAAGTTTGCGTCGCTGAGGTCTGCGTCGCTGAAGTTTACCCCACTGAGGTTTGCACCGATGAGGTTTGCGCCGATGAGGTTTGCACCACTGAAGTTTACCCCACTGAGGTTTGCGTGCCAGAGGTCTGCGCCGACGAGGGTTGCGCCGCTGAGGTTTGCGCCGATGAAAAATATCTCAACAATTTGGAGAAAGCCAGAATCCCCAATACAATAGCTATAATTGATGATACGCAACAAGCGATTTGCATCGTCAAGCTTACCTTTAGCATTAGGCTTTCCGCAAGGATAAAACACCATTTTGTCTTTCAATTCATCTCTCCTCTGACCGTAACGGTGCAACTCAAAGAGCAAAATCATCACATTCAAACCAGCATAAACATCTATTTGTCGCTGTCCCAATTCTTGGGTTTTCAATTGCTCTCGCAACAGGCGCATCTTCTTCTGAGGCAAACTTTCCGGCAACATATCAATAAATTCCCCCTCGCACCACCGCAGATAAAAATCTTCCAAACGCTGGAATAACTCCACAGGGCGAAACCGACTTTCCTCCCCCGCAACAGCCGGAGTTGTTAACAACCCCATCAAATATTCCACAATTTCTGCCGTCAGCGCCCCATAACCCAACAAATCATAAATTTCCCAGTCCATATCCGAGTCTTTCGTATTAAATCCTCTACCTCTTCTTGCCGGTTCCGTCCACTCTTCCAGACTTTCCTTCAATCGTTCCGCACACAAAAACTCACTAAAACTTTTATGTACAAACTCCACAGAACCTTCTTTACTGCCTTGCTGAAGATAAAAAACCGCCAAAGCATTTCTCAGAGGATTATCGCCAATCCGTTTTTGTGCTTCCTCAAGTAATGCTTTAACCGAGTTATCTGCTTTCAATCGTTCCTCAATCATCGCTATAGGAGCGCATTCCCCTCCCGACTGCACCACGCACAACCCTGCTTCTGTCAAGATACGCCGCAAATCCTCTGTTTCCAATTCTGTTAAATTGCGATTGAGCAATTTAGACCGCTGTTCAGTGAGTACCCAATTCACAGCCTGGTTGTAAATCAAAATTTTTGCTTGAGTGCTGTTAGTTCCTTGAAAATCCTCAACTTTCAAGATTCCATCTCGGTGCATCGCCGCTAACAGATAAAGCAATAGCGGTTCTCGTGCCAAGTCTGATTTCACCTGTTCAGGACAGCATTCATCTTGCAAAAACTGCTGAAAAGCTAAGGTTTTTTCCGCTCCAAATTGAGCTTCCCACTTGCTCAACCACTGTTGCTGAAGTTCGTCATCCATCACCTGAATTTGGACTCGCTCCAAGTTGTCTGGCATTTGCCTTTCAATTCCTTGCAAAGCTAAAGTTCTGCCAGTAATCAAAACCCGGTGTCCCATTTCCGAACTCTGCTGACACGCTTCCTGAAATTGTCCTACTTGCTTGAGAAATTGCTCTAAACCGCCGCTGCTTCTCCCTTCCATCAGCAACTCATCAAAGCCATCCAAGAAAAACAAATATCGCGTGTTTTGTTCCGTCAACCAGGCATCATCGGTAGCAAAACCACCATGAACTGCATCTTTCAGCGTTTCTCGAAAACTCTTTTGCAATGCGGGAATATCTCGCAATCGAATTAACACCGGAGTCCAAACTGGATACAAATGTTGTCGCACCCAGTCAGCAAACATTCGACAAAAAACGCTCTTGCCGCGTCCGGGCCCAGCTTCGATGAACAGCACCCGATTTTGTTTATGCTCATCCTCAAGCAATTGCTTTGCCCAAGTTTCTAAATCGAAAGCTTCTGCATCATTTATGGGCTTGCCATTTTTATCGATCGGCTTTGCCTTCAGCGGTACGTAGATATCCTTAAATGTAAACTCTTCAGCAAATACTTTTTCTTTTGGCTTATCGGCAATCTGCTCTTCCAGGTATTCGTCAATACTTTGATATTTCTGCTGTTCCTCCCGCCATTCGCTGAAAGAAGGCTGTCCGAGATGTTTCATAGCATCGCCGGAAACTGCCCAAGCTTCGATTAAATAACGGTGAGTATTAGCAGCAACTCTCTTTGTCAAAATCTTAGCTTGACTGCCTTCTAGTCCGGCTTGTTCCAGCCGCTCTGATAGCACTATATTAAATTCCTTGGCTAATATCGAATCGCGGAAGCAATTCACAGTTTCTCTAGCTGCTTTATCACTAAATTCTAAATCCGCCAGTTTCTTAAGCAACTGTTTGACTTTATCGGAAACTGGAGTTTGCCCAATGCGATTTAACAAACTTGCGTCTTGTCCAATAAAATCCTTAAAACTTTCCAGATAAGCCGCCTGACTGACCAGGAAAATGCACTCAGCTAAAGTCGGCTGCTGTTCAGTTTTTTCAATAAAAAACGCCAGTAGTTTCGCCGCCATCCCGACAAAGGGCAATCCAGTTCCCACAACTTGAGCTAAGGGAGAGTTCAAAACTTCTAGCAGCAAATTGCTATTATCTAGCCCTTGTTCTTTGAACATTTTCGCCAATTCAGCGGCTGCTTTTCCTGCTTCTCCGATTCCCTCGGCTGCTTCGGCGGAACACAGTTCTTTAATATCAGTAGTTAAGAGTTTAAATATGCGATTTGCCATTTTTACCCGCCGCGCTTTAGAATAGAGAGTCTGAGAAATTCTACATTCAACTCTCTAAACATTCCGTAAATAAATAAAATAGGACTTATGCACAGGTGGTCAGAAACCGGGTTTTTGCCCTTGATGTCGGCTGTAACGAAGGATCTCCGAAAAAACCCGGTTTCTTTGGTTTTGATGCGTAAGTCCCAAATCAGAAAATATCAAGTGCGTTTTAACTTGACAAAAATACCCAAATCGACAATAATGGTAGATTGTCTGTCTAAATCCGGCTCGGATCAGGTTAAGACATTCCAAAAGCTGGAGAGCAGTCCACAGCCAAAAGTTATTAACAATTGACAACTGTCAACTGTCAACTGTCAACTGTCAACTGACTACTCAGCTACCTGTACGGCAATCTCAACAACCATCCCATGACTTACGCAATCATTGAAACCGGCGGCAAACAATTTCGGGTAGAACCAGGCCGCTTCTACGACATCGAACTGCTTCACGTCGAAGCTGAATCCAAAGTCACGATCGACAAAGTATTTCTGATCCAGCACGAAGACGATGTTCACATCGGCCAGCCTCTAGTAGAAAATGCCACTGTAGAAGGAACTGTGCTGCGGCATTTCCGGGGCCGCAAAGTCCTCGTCTACAAGATGAAGCCGAAAAAGAAAACTCGGAAGAAAAAAGGCCACCGTCAAGAAACAACTCGTTTTATGATTGACTCTATTACAGTCAATGGTGTTGTTTTGGCAGCGAGAGATTTGACTCAAGCAGTTGTTGAAACTCCCCAAACCGGCGAAATTGAATCAGAATAAACAATAGTAAATAAAGTTGAGGACATTATGGCCCACAAGAAAGGTACAGGCAGTACACGTAACGGACGCGATTCTAATTCCCAGCGTCTGGGTGTCAAAAAGTACGGCGGTCAAGTTGTCAAAGCTGGCAACATTTTGATTCGTCAACGCGGCACTAAGGTTCACCCTGGTAATAATGTTGGTATCGGCAGAGATGATACTTTGTTTGCTTTGGTTGATGGTGTGGTGACTTTTGAAAGAAAGGGTAAGACTCGCAAGAAAGTCAGTATTTATCCTGTTGTAGCAGCACCTGTGGCTGAAGCTGTAGCAGTTTAATTTTATGCGTTCCTGGGTTTTGCCTGGGAATTCATAATATAGCCCTCCAAATTCAGGTACGTTGTTGGGCTTTAGCCCTCCAAATTCAGGTACGTTGTTGGGCTTTAGCCCTCCAAATTCAGGTACGTTGTTGGGCTTTAGCCCTCCAAATTAAGGTACGTAGCCAGAAATGGGGTTGTTAGGCTAGTAATTTGCTTTTTTTACAAGTCGAAAGAGGGCTGAAGCCCAACAACGTACCTGGAAGAGGGCTGAAGCCCAACAACGTACCTGGAAGAGGGCTGAAGCCCAACAACGTACCTGGAAGAGGGCTGAAGCCCAACAACTTACCTGGAAGAGGGCTGAAGCCCAACAACTTATCGGTTAGCCTCCTCCGACGATTGTCACAACTTCTAGGATGTCGCCCTCTTGTATTTTTGTGGTTTCCCAAAATTGTTTGTGCAGGATTTCGCCGTTGTACTCCACAGCTACTAAGCGCGGGTTTAATCCTAATTGTTCTAGTAATTTTGGTAACGGTGTGTCGATCGCACAATTGCGATTTTCTCCGTTAACTTGCAGCGCAATTTGATTTGTCATCACTCAAATATTATCAGTTTCAGGGCGGGTTTTGTACAAAAATTATATTTTATCCACAGAATTCGTGCACGAAACCCGCCCGATAAATCGCCAATCAACCTAGGTTGTCGCCTGCAAAGCTTTCTGAGCTTTCAGATGCTGCATCCGAATCAACTGCGAGATGAAAAATTGCGTGACTAAAGTAGGCTGTTCTGCATCCATAATCGATCGCACTGTGGCAACCCTTTGAGCTCCGGCATTCAACACTTCATCGAGGTTGTTGATGTCAATTCCGCCGATCGCAAACCAAGGAACAGGCGACTTACTAGCAGCATACCGCACGTAGTCCAAACCCGTCGCCGGCTTGTTTGCCTTCGTTGGAGTTTCGTAAACTGGCCCAACTCCAATATAATCTGCTCCCGCATCAATCGCTCGCTGCATTTCTTCGCTATTCGTCGTGGAACTACCGATGATCCGTCCCGGGCCGAGCAACTTGCGCGCTTCCGCTACAGACAAATCTTGCTGTCCTAAGTGTACGCCGTCAGCATCCGCGGCGATCGCCAAATCCACGCGATCGTTCACAATCAACAAAGCATCGTAGCGGTGACAAAGTTCGCAAAGCTGCCGCACATTCGCCAGCTTTACCCCGTCGTCTGAGGCTTTGTCGCGGTACTGCACCAACGTCACTCCGCCTTGCAAAGCAGCTTCCACGATTGTTAAAAAGTTGTATTTGGGGGAGGTTACAAGGTATAACTGCGATCGAAGTAACTGTTGGTAGCGCCGGTAAGCCAGCAAATCGCTTTCGAGAGTATACACTCGATAGCGCATCTGCTTAAAAGCCTTGCCCATATTCGGATCGTAAACTTTACCGTACTCTTCCAGTACCCGCAAAGCTTCCTCCACCCGACAAAAATTCGCCGCCAGTAGCTGCTGAATGCTGCCACGCTGTTCTTCCTGCGGGTGAGTCAACTCCGTACCCGGATCTGCCGGCGTATCCCTAGCGCTGCGTAATTCTGGGGTGTGCCAAAAAGCCAATTCCTGGCGCAATTGCTTGCACACGAGGGCTAAATCGGCGCTGTTGAGACCAAACCTGCACCATTCTTCAATAATTCTCAACCCTTCGCGCGATCGATCTAGATTTGCATCTAAAATCCGGCAGAGGGCTGGCTGTGCCGGTAAAGTTCTGTTTTGTTTCTCGGTCATTCAGAAAAATTGGTAGAAACCCCGTCGTTCTACGACGGCTTTACAAAGATTTTACATTGAGTCTAGCGTAATATCACAATCGAAATGCTAGACTGTAAATATGACACTAAAAGCCTTCAGCTATCGATTCTACCCAACGCCGGAACAAGAAAGTTTGTTGCGACGGACAATGGGTTGCGCTCGTTTAGTATATAACCGTGCCTTGGCTGTAAGAACCGAGGCATGGTACAAAGACCAAAAACGAGTAGGGTATGCTGAGACTTCTAGTATGCTAACAGAATGGAAGAAAACTGAAGAACTAGATTTTCTCAACGAAGTTAGTTGCGTACCGTTACAGCAGTGTTTGCGTCACTTACAAACTGCTTACACTAACTTTTTTGATGGGCGGGCAAAGTATCCTAACTTAAAAAAAAACGAAACGGTGGTAGTGCAGAGTTCACCAAGTCGGCATTTAAGTTCAAGAATGGACAAGTCTATTTAGCAAAATGCGCGCAAGCATTGCCTATTCGCTGGAGCCGAACATTGCCGACGAGTGCGACACCATCAACTATCACCGTAAAGCTTTCCCCGTCTGGCAGGTGGTCGGTTTCTCTATTGGTGGATGTTGAGATTGAGGCGTTACCTCCTTCAGGCAATCAAGTTGGTATTGACTTGGGCATTACAAGTTTACTTGCTCTTAGTACGGGCGAAAAGATTGCCAATCCCAAAGGATTCAAGGTAAAATATCGCAAGTTGAGAAGAGCGCATAAAGCTTTAAACCGAAAGCTCAAAGGGTCAAACAACCGAGACAAAGCACGGATTAAAGTAGCGAGAGTGCATCAAGAAATCGCCGATGCAAGAAAAGATAACCTTCACAAGTTAACAACGCGGTTGGTGCGCGAGAACCAAACCATCGCCGTCGAGAATTTAGCTGTGAAGAATATGGTCAAGAACCGGAAACTAGCCCTAGCTATAAGCGATGCAAGTTGGGGTGAATTGGTCAGGCAACTTGAATACAAGTGCGATTGGTACGGTCGTACTTTAATCAAGATTGACAGATGGTTTCCGAGTTCAAAACGGTGTGGCAATTGCGGTCACATCGTTGAAAATCTGCCGTTGAATATCAGGGAGTGGGATTGCCCTCAGTGTAAAACGCACCACGATCGAGATATCAATGCGGCAAAAAACATTTTGGCGGCAGGACTTGCCGTATCAGTCTGTGGAGCGACCGTCAGACCCGAACAGAGTAAATCTGTTAAGGCTGGTGCGAAACCCCTCAAAGGGAAGAAGCAGAAACCTAAGTAGTGATGCTTAGGAATCCTCGCCGTTAAGAAGGCGGGGAGGATGTCAATCAGAACCACCTTGATTAAACTAAGTGCTAGCAGTCAAACTGCTACATTCTCCCATGCCCTCAAGATTGTGGTGAAGGCGATCGACCTAATTTTGCCATCAATGGATCTAAATTTGACAAATTTTTAAGTTTTATAGAATTTCAAGAAAACAAAGCATAATAGAGCAAACTCGATAAAAGTGGAATCCTTAAGTTGCCTACCACACTTCGGAGGAAAGCCGTTAGGTTAGCAGGACAAAACAAAAGATTAACAGCAGAAAACCCCAGCAGGTGGGTGACATTAAACTGCGATCGCGCAAACCCGACACGAAACACGGGATGCGAAATTTGGCTCAAAGATAAATTGTGTTTTTTTATGATCCTAAATTCCAAACAGAGCAAGTGCAAAAAAAGTCGATTGCCAAGCAAGAGTTTAAGTTCTTGCCTGCTCCTCGTCTTTGCCAGCACGGCTTTTTGCCACCCTCAATCCTCGGCGATCGCTGTCGAGACCGGCTCCGTGCAGCTACTTTCCCAAGCGCCAGACAGCGACATTAACATACTCTACGTGAGTTCCAGCGGTGGCAGCGACACAGCAGGTAATGGCAGCGATGGAGCGCCGTTCAAAACCCTCACCTACGCCCTCAGCGTCGCCCCGCCGAAAACCGCGATTTTACTAGCGCCCGGTACTTACAGCGCTCAAAGCGGCGAAAAATTTCCATTAATGCTCAGGCCCAGCGTGACTGTTCAAGGAAATCCCAACACTCGCGGCCAAAATATTGTCATCAAAGGCGGAGGAGAGTTTATCAGTCCGACTTCGGCTGGTCAAAATATCGCGATTTTAGGCGCAGACGGGGCCGGACTCAGCGGGGTGACGGTAACAAATACCAACTATCGCGGTTACGCTTTGTGGATCGAATCGAGTTCTCCGACGGTTGTTAACAATACTTTTTCAGGTAGCACTCACGACGGCATTTCGGTAGTTGGTACTGGAAGGCCGACGATTGGCGGGAATTTTTTCTCGAAAAATGGAGCTAACGGGATTACGATTTTTGGGGAGTCTCGCCCGGAAGTTCGAGATAATGTGTTTGAAGACACCGGATTTGGGGTGAATGTCGCCCAGAACGCTTCGCCTTTGTTAATCGGCAACAAAATTACTCGGAATAAAGACGGCGTGGTGGTGCAAGCTGATGCCAGACCGATACTTCGCAACAATTATATCGAAAGCAATCGCCGAGATGGAATTGTGGCGATATCCAGAGCTCTGCCAGATTTGGGAACTTCGGCGGAACCGGGGGGGAATGTGATTCGCAATAACGGCCAGTACGATATAAACAATGCGGCGAAAGGTCAAGTCATCCCCGCTTACGGCAATCAATTGTTGAGCAATCGGACGACGGGATCGGTTGATGTGGCGGGAACTTTTAGCCCGCCTCCACCCATTGCGGGAACTGCTTTGCAGCTAAGGGTCGATCGACCTTCGAGTATCGGCGGCCCAGAAACTTCTCTCCCTGCTTACACTCCCGGGCGGCTAACTCCCAGAGTTGAAAGAGCGCCAATTGCGCCACCAGCGCCAGTTTCCAGGCGACCGGCACCCACCAGCACTCAGTTGCGGCCTCTGCTTCCTCCGAGAAACGCCGATTCTGCTGCTGAAGGAACAGGGGCGATCGCAATTCCTGTACCCGATCCAGATGCTAGATCGGTTCGAGAAAGTTCGGTACAGCAACCAATGATTCCGCCTAATTTTGATAGTTCGAGTGCGGTTACTTCCGAGGGTAAATTGCCGGTTCCGGGCCGCAACATTCCTCTAGGAAGGGGTGGCTACGTACCCGCTGGTTTAGGGGGGAATTCTCTGCCCGATTCCGAAAATTCGCCGTCAGTCGATCGAGCTTCTGCTTTAGGTTTCCGGTATCGAGTTGTGGTGGATGCCGAGAGTTCGGGCGATCGACAAAAAATGCTATCTTTGGTTCCCGATGCTTTTCGGACTTTTACCAACGGGCGATCGGTGATTCAAGCTGGTGTTTTTCAAGAACGCGAAAAAGCTGAAGAATTGCTACAAATTCTCACCGCTAATGGCTTGAATGCTCGGATCGAAGATATCAAATGACAGTTGACAGTTGACAGTTGTCAGTTGTCAGTTGATATCTTCCAAAAATAACTAGGACGGGCAAGATGCCCGTTCCAAAAAAAATGTTTTTTCTTGTGAAACGGGCATCTTGCCCGTTCCAAAATTTTATTAAAAGAACTTTTGCAAGAGGTCTATTAGTTTGTCAACTGTCCACTACCAACTGTCAACTGTCAACTGTCAACTGTCAACTATTTTAGGGCCTAGCATATCGGATGCCAGACCCTAAAACATTTGTGAGTTAAATTGATTCAAGTGGGTTTTTAGCTCTGCTGAAATTCAGCAAACAACTACTACTAAGGTGAACTTTTTGGCAACTGCTCTGCGAGGGAGCTAGCTATTAGCGGAGCCTATTCAGACTTCTGTGTTTGATTGTGCGATCGCAATTCTAACTTGATAACTTTCGATTTCTCAAATCGCCTCAAGCTATTTCACAAATTCCGAGCGCAATATCAACCTTTCTTTTATCTGCTAATAAACTACACGATTCAGGCGTTGCCTGCGAACTAGAGCCGAGCGGGACAAACACTCTAATTCAAATTTTTTTATCCAAGTTTTTTGTGCTGCTTGGTTTCTGCCCCTCATGTATTTAAACTAACACCAATTCTGCACTAACTCTACTTTGTTTACGAAACTTGACACTTTTTGACGCACCGAAATACTTCAGAAATCGATTATTAACAATTTGTACGATCGCGCGTTAGCACAATGTGCATATCCGGCAATATTTGTTGACTTTCACCGCAGCAGGGCTTCCCAAGTAGCGCGGCCGACAATGCCGTCTGCTGGTAGCTGATATCGTCGTTGAGCAGCCTTGACAGCAGCTTCAGTTTCCCGCCCGAACACGCCGTCAGCACTCGCGCGCAAAAATCCCTTGGCCCTCAGTCGCTCTTGCAATTCTCTGACTGCTGGGCCCCGCATTCGTCTTCTCAAAACAGGAAAATTGGTGGGCTGCGGTTGGGGGCTAATCTCTGTGTTTTCGGGGGTTGTGGCTGTGGGGGCGATCGGGTTTTCGATCGCCCCCACAGCCGCTGGAAACAGCCGGTTCCAAGTATCTTGACCGACTATGCCATCTGGGGCGATGCCTGCGGCTTCCTGGAACTGAGACACGGCTTTAGCTGTGCTTTGCGAGAAAATCCCGTCTACCTCGCCGTTATAAAATCCCAATAATTTAAGAGCAGCTTGGAGTTCGGTAACATCTGAGCCGCGACTGCCGATTTTGAGCGCGGGGCGGACGATCGCACCTGTTTGGGCGATCGGGCTGTTATTATTGCCTGGTTCAGATGTTGGTAGCTGTGCATTAGCAGGAGTAGAGGCGATCGCGCCCAGTGCCAATAAACCGCACAAACTCCAGCCGAGGAGTAAACTCGGAACTTCGCGGGCTTTATTCCAGCTTGCTGTCAGGTTTTGGGACATGGGAAATTCGACCGATACAAAACTTGGTAGCGATCGTACATCAAATCTGGAAAAAATTGGGCATTGGCCAAACAGGGCATCGGCCAAACAGGGCATCGGCCAAACAGGGCATCGGCCAAACAGGGCATCGGCCAAACAGGGCATTTTTGATTCCCAGTCCTTCCCTTTGATAAAAAAATTAATCCCCTAAAATAGCTGCAATTGGCAAAAAAACTGCTAGATTGCCGTAGAGCTAAAGATTAAACCGCGTTCATTGGGCCTTCTTCAACACCATGACCGAATCCAGCAACCCCACCAGAACCGCTAGCCAAATAGACATCGGCAATGTCAACATCGGCAACTTCCAAGTCGGCAGCATCAGCGGCAACAAATACAACGACTTCAACGCCAACGGGCGGCCCGACGGCAGTGATGTGCCAATTCCCAACTGGCAAATCTACCTCGACCTCAACAACAACAACCGGATCGACGGCGGTGAACCTTCGACCCTCACCAACGCCCAAGGCAACTACATCTTTGCCAACCTGCCACCGGGAACTTATCAAGTTAGGGAAGTCCAGCAGCCGAACTTTCGCCAAACTACCCCGAATCCCGCACCCATAACAATAACCAGCGGGACAAATGCTAGCAATATTAATTTTGGCAATAATTTCAACGCTGGGACGATCGCAGGTACAAAATTCAACGACATCAACAGCAATGCTCGCCTCGATCCGGGGGAACCGCCCCTAGCTAACTGGCAGATTTACCTCGACCTCAACCGCAACAATCGGCTAGACGGTGGCGAACCTTCTACTATTACAAACCTTCAAGGGAATTACGCTTTTGTCAATATTCCTGCAAATACATATTTGGTGAGAGAAGTCCAGCAACCGGGTTTTCGCCAAACTACCCCCGACCCGGGCCCGGTTAACGTTACTTCCAATGTGACCACCACAGATATTAACTTTGGCAATGTGTTTTTTGTCGGCAGCATCAGCGGTCTCAAATACAATGACCTCAATGCCAACAGTGTCCGAGACGCGACAGATCCGCCTCTGGTTAACTGGCAAATTTACCTCGACCTCAACGCCAACAACAGGTTAGATCCGGGGGAACCCAATACCATCACAAACCCCCAAGGCAACTACACTTTTGCCAATGTTTCCCCGGGCCGGTATTTGGTGAGGGAAGTTCAGCAACCGGGATGGATACAGACTACGCCAAATCCAGGGTCGATCGACATTACGGGCAATACCAACGCTGTCGGGGTCAATTTCGGCAACAATTTCCCCACCGGCAGCATCAGCGGCTTTAAGTTCAACGACCTCAACGCTAACGGTGTCAACGAACCGACTGAACCGAGAGTTGCCAACTGGCCGATTTACCTCGACACCAACAACAACAATGTCCGAGATCCCAACGAACCTTCGACTTTAACAAACCCCCAAGGTAATTTCTCTTTTATCAACTTGCCCCAAGGCATTTATTCGGTGAGGGAAGTCCCGCAGCCCGGTTTCCGACAAACTACGCCAAATCCGACTCCGATCGCCGTGGGTAACGGCACAAATGCCACCAATCTCAGCTTTGGCAACGTGTTGGTGACTGGTACGATTAGCGGTGTGAAATTTAACGATTTTAATGCCAACGGCCGCCTAGACCCCGGGGAACCGCCGATCGCCAATACCCAAATTTACATTGACCTCAATAACAACAGCCGTTTAGATCCGGGCGAAGCCAGTAACTTTAGCGACAGTCAGGGCAATTACAGTTTCCGCAATGTTCCGGTAGGTAGTTACATCATTAGGGAAGTTCCGCCGCCCGGTTTCATTCAAACAACTCCGCCTGCGCTGGTAGTTGTCTCGGCAGATGTTCGGGCTAGCAGCATCGATTTGCTGACTGGAGATCCTGAAAGTCGTAGCGTAGCGGGGCGTAAGCCATCGGCTAAATCCTTGAAAGGCGACCCGCTGACGGATGCTAGCTATGGGGGCGAACCTGTAGGCAATATGGGGGCGGATACCTCGCTGGCGATCGCGGGTCGCGATAGTTATCAAATTAGCGATCTTTTGCTCGATCGACCTGCCGCGAATGTAGGCAATATTCCTAACTTTGGGCAACAAAATGTCATTTGGGAGCCTAGTCCACAAATCGCCGGATTTGTCAAGACCAATGAATTAATTAATTGGGATCTGGAAACTCGTTCGGGTAGGTGATTTAGTTTTGAATAAAGCTCGATCGCCCGGAATGCCAAACTGCAAATAAAAATCAGGAACAGATTAAAGGGCGATCGCGTGATACCCTATTCTTGGCAGCGTCCAAGACTCAAGCGTAAGTTCCGGGAACCCCGAAGCTGGCTTGTTGTATATTGGGTGAAATATTTCAGAGGCTGTTGATACAAAGTAAATGATTTTCTAGAAACTTCTTGAATAATTAGGTAAAAGCTGGTAGTGTAGATTGAGAAAAAAAATGCTTTAGCGACTAAAACAGCTAAGAGCATGGTCACTTTGAGTCATTATCGTTTCCAGGAAATGTTGAAGCATCAAGCTGTTAAATATGGCAGTTTTGTAGTAGGCATAACGGAAGAATACATATCAAAAACCCGTTCAAAGTGTGGACATAAATTCAAATGGCGCTTTCAATATCTTGTTGAAAGCTTTGAGAGATACCTCCTTGACAGGAGAGCTTGCAGCTTTTTCTGTCTTGCCATACACGGTAGTATCAGGCTTAGTCCTGGATTTGCCGGGTTAAATGTATCTGTAGCATTGAGCGTAAGTCAGAAACTATCAGACAGTTCCCCTAACCCCGATCGGCATATTTTCAGGGAAAGCAAATCATATCCAGTCCGGTAGCTCGATCGGTCTAAAGCTTGTTGTGAAGAGCTTGTTGTGAAGAGGCAATCCCAGAGCCTGCGATCGTCTGTTTACAGCAAACCATGACAAACCTGAACGATGCCGCCCGACTTGCGATCGGCTGGAGCACTCAATCAAGGCCTTTTTAGAGCTCAAACCAGCAAGTATGTACGGAGAGAGAAGGCGTGCAAATCTTAAAGATGTTGCCCTCAAATTGCCAGGGCTCTTCAAAACCTGATATACTGGCCAGCGACAAAGCTTGAGGCATTGTTGTGTGAGATGGGGAACATTACCTCAAGCACAGACGTATGTAAAATCGAGTGGCAATTGTCAGCGACTAGCAAAAACTACTCAGCTATTGACAAACCCATACAGTAGTCTGTAATTTACGTGGATTTAGGTGTGAAGGAGAGAAATCATGGCAAATTTAACTAGCGAAGAGCGGATTGCCCAGCAATTACAGGTTGGGAATACAGGCCCGGCAATTTTAGGTATCAAGTTCAATGACTTGAACGCGGATGGGATCAGACAGGCAAATGAACCAGGTCTGGCAAACATTCCCATTCTCCTCGAACCTGCGATCGGCAGCAACGGCCGATTAGATACAGGCGATATCTCCGTCCTTACAGACGCTAACGGAGGGTTCTCGTTCATAAATCTGGTTCCCGGCAACTACGTAGTCACAGAAACAACAGTACCGGCTGGTTTCCGTACCACGACTCCGAATCCCCTCGCTGTCACTGTTGGAAACACAAACACCAACGTTTTCTTTGGCAACACCCAGCTTGTGGGCAGCCGGATTGTTGGATGCAAATACTTAGACATAGATGCCGACGGCTTTCGAGACGGGAATGAACCGGGGATTAAAAATGTCAGGATATATCTTGATGGCAGCAACGGCAGCGTCCCCAACGGCCGATTAGATGCAGGGGAACTTAACACATTATCAGACAAAAATGGTTCGTGGTCGTTTAATGTAACACCTGGAACATACAGAGTTCGGGAAGAACGAGTCAACGGTATCAACGGAGAACCCCTAGAAAGAGATTTCCCCCAAAGCACCCCACCCAACAACATCCCTGTACTCGACGTAACGGTAGCCCCCGGTCAAACCTTTGCCTGCGCTCAAGTTGGCGACACTCCGCTGTATCAAATTGAAATTAACAAATTTCGGGACATAGACCGCAGTGGCACGCGAAATGTGGTCAATGGAGTTTTTGAACCCCCCATTGCTAACGTACCCTTCATTTTAGATTTGAACGGGAACGGTCGGTGGGATGGAGCATCCTCTGAACCAGTTGCAATCACAGATATAAACGGGGTGGCTACCTTCCGCGATTTGCGAGCTGCTAATTATTCAGTGTTGGAAGTTTTCCCAAGAAACTCTCTCAGCGAAGTAGGTGGACCTAACATTCCCCCAGGCAACCTCAATGCTCCAGTGGCAACTACTCCTAACCCCGCTCTGGTTTCGGCACCAGGCCCGCAAGCACGGTTCCAGGGTACGATCAGCAGAGAGCAACCGATCTTGGTAACAGATTCAACCTATACACTGAAACCAAACGACCCTAAATTCGTAGATACCAACCGCGACGGCGTTCAACAGGCTGGGGAAAGATCGATCGCGGCCACAGGCGAGCGGCCGATTTTTGCCAACACCCCTTTACCTTTCCCAGCGACTAACCCCTCACCAGCAGTTATCTTTACTCCTGTGGGAGCTAATACTGGGAATGGAAGTAATTCTGGTGTGGGAAACACTCTACCTAACATCACTGTATTCAAATACAATGACCTGAACGGAAACGGTCGCTTCGAGCCTATTCAGGGTGAAGCACCAATTAGCGGTGTCACTGTCTTCCTAGACACCAACAATAATGGCACTCCTGAGGCCGGAGAACAACAAATACAGACGAATGCTCAAGGAAGAGGAGCATTTACCAACTTGCAACTGGGCAATTACACGGTGCGGGAAGTCGTACCGGCTGGTTTCTCGGCTTCGACAACTGCTGGTGTTCCGGTAACTCTAGGCACTCAGGACGCTAACGTTACTTTTGCCAATACACCGAATAGCAACATCACTGGTTGCAAATTCGAGGACTTTAACTTGAATGGCTATCGAGACGGAAACGAACCGGCGATTAGCGGCGTTACTGTTTTTCTCGATACCAATAACAACGGCGCCCTGGATGCAGGGGAAGCAACTACCACTAGCGATCAGTTTGGTACTTTTGCTTTCAGAAATTTGCGTCCCGGTACTTACAACCTGCGAGAAGTACCTCCTCCTGGTTTCTTCCAGACGACTCAACCGCTCAATATCGTTTTGGGCCCCAATCAAACCTTTACTTGCGCTTTGATTGGTAACTCTCGCCGCTATGATTTGTTAGTTCCCAAATTCCGAGACGACAACCGCAACGGCGTACAAGACGGAACCGAACCTCGTCTGGCTAATGTTCCATTTACTTTGGATTTGAACCGGAACAATCGTTACGATGCCGCCACTGAGCCTTTGGTGAGAACGAACGCACAAGGGATTGCTCTATTCCCGAATTTGTTCCCGGCTACTTACTCGGTTTTGGAAGTTTTCGACGATCCGAACGTGCCCAACCCGTTCCCGATCCGGACAGGGCCTAATCCTGTTACCTTTAACGTGCCGGGACCCAATACTACGCCTTCGGCGCCAGTAGCGACTCCAGCAAGAACTGCTTCTAGCTTGGATCTAGTGACCGGCGGTACGGATATGGATGCTACAGTTAGCAACGATCCTTTGACTAACGGTGGCAGTGCCGATGCTACAGTGACAGCCAGCAGTATCGCTGAATTCGTCGCATCGAGTGGAGTTGTTACCAACTTTGACGATCTTGAGGCCTTGAAAACAGCGAGTTCGCTGACTTTTGCAACTACACAAGATAAGTCTGAGGATTGGCTGTTGGCTGCTCCTGCTCCAATCCAAGTGTTCTAATCTGAAGTTGGGTTTCTAGTTTGAAACTCAACTATTAGTAATTAGCTAGTTTAAACTGCACGTCAAACATTGTTTTGGGGTGCAGTTTACTTTTTTGCCGATCGCACAAACTGTCTTTAGTATAGCAATCCTAAATGATTAATACAGATATGTAGGGGCGGTGCCAAGAGTGCCCGCCCTCTGAGATTGGGCAACCACGGGGAGTAGGGGTCGGATTGCCCCTACAAGAATTACACAAATGATTTAGGATTGCTATAGTAGACTGCGATCGGCAAAAAGAACGATTCCCCGCCGCCACAAAACCTTTATTTATATCACAGGTAAAATTTTGCATCCCAACGGCGGATCTGTAGTTAATGGTTAGGAAGGACTAAATTCCTTACTACAAACCTTGTTTTTAAGAAGGACTAAATTCCTTACTACAAACCTTGTTTTTAAGTTTGTACTGAGGACTTTAGTCCTCATATTTCTTTTTTCCTGCTTTTTAAAATAGTAATCCCGCCATCTTGGTGGCGGGATTGATAGGTTGCAGTTGAGCTGTTTTCTAGCTTTAGCTAGAATTGAAATTAGCTCGCTGCTCAATTAGCTAATGCCAGCCATTTCTTGCTGAATTGTACTCTTGGCTTCTTTGAATTGAGTAGCCATTTGTTCCATTTGTGCTTCGCTCAGGTTGCGGCGAATTTGAGGGAACATATCGTTTTCTTCTTCCTTAACGTGATCCTGAACCGCTTTTTTTAGCTGTTGGATTTGAGCTTTGAAATCAGAAGAACTGGGGTTGAGAGCCTTGATTTGGGCGAGCATTTGCTTCATTGCTGCTTGCTCGTCGTACAGTTCTTGGGTATCGCTGTAGTAGCTGCGAACTGCGGGATAGACAATTTGTTCTTCGGCTTCTGCATGAACGCTTAAGTCTTTGTAAAGTTGACCGAAGAATTCTTGCAGTTTTTGAGGATTGTCGGTTTTTTCGATTTCCATGAATATGGTATCGACTTTGCGGTGATCCATGGAGATGATTTCGGTGATGTTCATCTCCTCTTTGGTGCGGGTAACTGCACCGCCGATGATGCCGGTCATCGCAGCCATTGCGTCTTGGACGCGGGCCCAAACGCCTTGATCGGGGTCTTTTCCGGTGAGTTCGCGCACTCCTAAAATTTCGAGAACTCCTTTGAGTTGTTCTTGGTGGGCGCGGTTTTCAAAGTTAACTGTGTTGAGGGGAGTAATGGCGGCTTCGATGTCGGCGCCAACTACTTGAGCGGCTTTGTGAATTAACAAGCCGGCCATTGTTTGTTTGTGTTTGAGCAGTTCGTGCTGACCGACTTTTTCAAACATTGTGAGTTCAGAACCTTCCATGAGTTTCTGAATTTCTTCGATCATTTTTGTGGTGGTTTCTTTGGGTTCGGATTGAATCCCGTATTGGACGATCGTGGTTTCCAATACGCCCATGTTTTTGCGATCGTCCTCCAGCATATCCCGGAAGCGATCGCACAGTTCGGAGTCGTTGCAGGAATTGATGAACAATTGCTCGTTGGCGATCAGCAGGTTTTGCAGTGCTTTCATGTCTGCTAATTTCATCGCGATCGCTTGGCGCTTGGTATCTTCAAGGGTAGCTACCATCTGTCGTTTCTCCTCTCGATGTCTTTAGTGTTCTTACATCTTTTAATTTATGGAAATATTCTGATTACTCCCTCTTTCTCCCGACTGATTCATTAATATCCCGCGCAACCTATTGACTTTTAAACCAAGAAATGGTAAGTAATTAAGGCTAAGGTCGTTTTAAAAAAAGCAAAAATTACTTCCTGAATGACCACAACCCACAGACAACAGCCCACTGACAACTGACAACTGACTTTTGTATCAATTAATCCCGATCGCACATCAGTAAAGCGCTACTATAGTTGAAGCCGAAGTTAACTGAAGTTTAAGAATAACTAGCTTGTCTCAACTGCTCACTGCTTTAGAGTTCCCAGCCAAGGTCTGGAAGCTGCACAATGGGTTAACGGTCATTCACCAGCGGATTTCGGCCACACCGGTGGTTGCGCTAGACGTGTGGGTGAGGGCTGGCGCTACGAAGGAGCCGGATTCTTGGTCGGGAATGGCTCATTTTCTAGAACACATGATATTTAAAGGGACGGATGCGATCGCCCCTGGAGAATTTGACCAAGTAATCGAAAATCGCGGCGGTGTCGCCAACGCAGCTACAAGTCACGACTACGCCCATTTTTATGTCAACGCTGGGGCAGATTATTTAGCAGAAACGGCGCAGCCACTGGCAGAATTGCTGTTGCGTGCTGGGATTCCCGATGCGGAATTCGATCGCGAACGAGATGTGGTGCTCGAAGAAATCCGACAATCTCAAGACGATCCCGATTGGCTGGGTTTCCAAGCAATGATGGAAACAGTCTACCAGCGACATCCCTACAGGCGATCGGTACTCGGTACGGAAGAGTTGCTGATGTCGCGAACTCCCCACGAAATGCGCTGTTTTCATCGATCGCACTATCAGCCGGAAAATATGACTGTGGTGATAGTCGGGGGAATTGAGGAAGAAGAAGCCAGAGATATCACAGGGAAAGCATTCGATCGGTTTTCTGACAGGTGGGATTGTCCTAAATTTGTCGCCGAAGCCGAACCGCCGTTAGTAGAAATTCGCCGTCAGGAACTCTGTCTTCCTCGATTGGAACAAGCGCGACTGATGATGGCGTGGACTGGGCCGGGAGTCGATCACTTGCAAAGTGCTTGCGGCTTGGATTTGATCTCTGTGTTGCTCGCAGATGGGCGGAGTTCGCGTTTAGTCCGGGAACTGCGGGAAGAATTACAATTGGTACACGCGATCGAAAGCTCTTTCTCGCTACAACGGGAATCGAGTTTGTTTACGATTAGTGCTGTCTTGGAAGCCGAGGATCTAGAAGAGGTGGAATCTCGAATTTGCGATCGGCTTTGGGAATTGCAATCTGAGCTGGTTTCGGAGACAGAACTGATGCGCTGCAAGCGTTTGCTGTGCAACGACTTTGCTTTCTCCCTCGAAACGCCGGGACAGTTAGCTGGTCTTTACGGATATTACAGTACGATCGCCACTGCCGAATTAGCGCTCAGCTATCCTACCAGGATTCAGTCATTTAAGCCATCAGACCTCCAGCGCCTAGCTCAACAATATCTCTCACCCCGGCGCTACGCGGCTGTGGCGATCAAGCCAGTCTGATGGTTAAGCTGGTCAATATCAATATCTTTGCTAACGGATAAATCTTGGTTTGTCCGGTGTTTTCTGTGTTTGGCCCGCACCCTAGGGGATAGATTTTGTTACATTTAGTATGATCGTGCATCAAGCTCTGCTCGGTCTGACAGCATACAAAATGCAAATGGAAAATAGCAAAATGGCGATCGATTCAGTTGACAGTTGACAGTTGACAGTTGACAGCACTTGACGAAGGAAGAAGATTGGAGTAATGAATAGTCTGATTTTAATTTCTCCCAATCAAGGTTCCGGCTTTCAACCAATTATTTCTGGTAATTACCAATTACCCATTACCAATTACCCATTACCGATTCCCCATTACCGATTCCCAATTACTAACTAAATTAATGATGAAAAATGAAATTCAGCGCACGGTTTTAGACAACGGTATGGTTGTCTTAGCATCAGAAAATCCAGCAGCAGATATTATTGCAGCTAGGATATTCCTGCGCGCCGGTAGCCGCTGCGTACAGCCGGAACAAGCAGGATTGTGTCACTTGCTGTCGGCGGTAATGACTAAGGGAACCGATCGCCTGTCTTCGCTAGAAATTGCCGAACGTGTAGAATCGGTAGGAGCGAGATTGAGTACCGACTCGACTACAGACTATTTTTTAGTGAGTTTGAAGACGGTTGTTGCCGATTTTCAGGACATTTTGGAGTTGGCTGCGGAATTGATGCGATCGCCCACTTTCCCGGAAGCTGAAGTCGAACTCGAACGCCGCATTGCGATATCGGCAATTCGATCGCAACAAGAACAACCATTTGCGATCGCCTTCGAGCAATTGCGACACGCCATGTATCAGGAACATCCCTATGCTTTCTCCACCTTGGGCACGGAAGCTACGATGTCAAAGCTCACCAGAAACGAGCTCGAACAGTTCCACAAAACCTATTTCCGTCCCGATAATGTGGTTATTTCGGTAGCCGGCAGAATATCTACCGAAGATGCGATCGCCCTGATCGATCGTACATTTGGTGACTGGAAAGCGCCTTTAACACCCCTCCCAACTTTAACCGTTCCCCCCCTCAAAGCCTCCCCGCAATCCGTGGCTAAGGCGCAAGATACCCAGCAATCAGTGATTATGCTGGGCTACCTCGCGCCCTCGGTCAAAAATCCCGACTATGCAGCGATTAAGTTACTGAATACCTATTTGGGTAACGGTTTGTCGAGTCGGTTGTTTGTGGAATTGCGGGAAAAGCGGGGCTTAGCTTACGATGTTTCGGCACTCTACGCGACGCGCCTGGACACGGCTCAGTTTGTAGCGTACATGGGTACAGCACCCGAAAATACGGTGACTGCTTTTGAAGGATTGCGTACAGAAGTCGATCGACTCGCCAACACCCAACTAAGCGAAGAAGAATTGCAAGCTTGCAAGAATAAAATGCTCGGTCAATATGCTTTAGGAAAACAAACCAATTCGCAAATTGCCCAAGTTTTAGGTTGGTACGAAATCCTGGAATTGGGAATTAAATTTGACGAGCAGTTTCAAGCAGAAATTGCGGCAGTTACTGCTGCTGAAGCTAGGGAAGCTGCTCACAAATACTTCGTCGAACCGTATATTTCTTTGGTGGGCCCGGAGGCGGCGATTACAGAGTTGGGCGTGGCTGCTGTTTGTTAAGGAGGAAATGGGCGATCGAACTTTTCACAAGTTCGATCGATCTAACCAGTTTGTCCATCTGATAGACTAAAGGAATTGATTGGGCTAAGTTGAGCTATGACCATTGCGATCGACCAACCAATACAACAGAAACCACTCAGCTTTGACGAGTTTATCGCCCGTTATGGTGGCGATAATCGCTATGAGCTGATCGATGGAGAGGTATTCGACTTGGAACCCACAGGCCCCCATGAGGAGGTTGCAGCCTTCATTACCACAAAAATATGTGTCCAGATCGACGGAACAGGCTTACCTTGGTTTGTCCTTCAGCGGGGACTATTGCGCCCTTCAAATATTGGTATGACAGCATTTCGACCTGATGTTGCAGTTGTCGATCGAAATGAACTTACTAAAGAACTGCTTTGGTCTGGTGAGTCGATTCTAACACTGGGCAGTTCGATTAAATTTGTGGCGGAAGTTGTTAGTAGTAACTGGCAAAATGACTATTCTCGTAAAGTTGAAGACTACGCAGTTTTAGGTATTCCTGAATATTGGATTGCGGACTACGCAGGATTAGGTGGTACTCAACACATTGGAAAGCCTAAAAAACCCACCCTTTCTATTTGCACTTTAGTGAATGGGGAATATCAAATTCAACAGATTCGGGGCAATCAGACCATCGTCTCTCTAACTTTCCCAGACTTAAAACTGACTGCTGAACAGGTTTTGATGGCTGGCAGGTAAAATCATTAAATGCCTTACCGCTTTTCCGGAGCTAAGCTGCCAATTACCGCCACAAGCTTTGCATAAGCCTCTAGATCCACTGGCCTGTATTTGACTTTGGCGATCGCCGGATCGTTGCTAAGATAGTTGTTGTCTCTCCAGTTTTTTGATGGCCTGATTGGTCTCAGAACAAAGCCACCACCACAATTCGGACAAATATTTTTACCCAAAATGCTCTCCACACAGGTAGCGCAAAAAGTGCATTCATAGGTACAGATGCGTGCATCAAGCGAGTCTGGTGGCAACGCCTTGTTGCAATGCTCACAGGTTGGTCTGAGTTCGAGCATATTTTCTCCTATTTGTGACGGCTTTATAACTCTTTCTAGGAATATGTAACCGATGTTTCGCGTTGCGGTGTCATAGATGAAAAGGTTCCTTCACTATAAACGCAGAACAGGGGTGGACGGCGATCGTTTGGTTTCCAGCCGTTAGCAATACCATGCAAGATAGCTGTCCGAGCAAATTTGCTAGTGACGATCCAGGCTGCTTTGTGCAAATGGAACACATTACCGCCATCGGTTAAATGGAAACCGTTGATTGGCAACCACGGATAACGCATGATAACAATTAACTGCTCGCCAGATGAAACACTCCCTTGCAAAGTCAAGTAGTCGTCGTCAAAAGAAGGGCGGAAATGCCAACGGAATTCTTGCCCTTCAACATTGATGGTGCGGAAACCTTTTTTCTTCTTAGGGTAAGTCATAGCAACTGTTACCTCGAATGACGATCTTCGCCATAATTATATCAGATATGATATAATATGACACGGATATAGAGGACTAATGTTATGGATCAAGCGAAAAAGAAGCGTCTAGAAGATCGAGGCTGGAAAATCGGATCTGCCTCGGAATTCTTAGAACTTTCACCAGAGGAATCGACCTTAATTGAGATTAAGTTAGCCCTCAGTCTTAATCTCAATTAAGGTCGGCAAAAATTGATGACACAGGCAGAGTTAGCCGATAAAATCAACTCCAGTCAACCTCGTATTGCCAAGGCTGAAAATGGCGAAGATTCGGTTTCTATTGAACTGTTAATACGCGCAATCCTGGCAACAGGTGCAACGCCTCAAGATATAGGGAAAATTATTGCTCAAGCAGGATAGAAATGATGGCGCAGGTTTCGAGCATATAATTGACTATCGGTAATATCAGGTCGTGAGTTGATGACTCCTTCACTTTGCCAGTAAGCAACAAGTTCTGCTCCAGTTTTAGGTGGGTTACTCAGAACTTCTCTGATCGATAAAACACGTAGTATGTACTCAGATAAAGGTAGGTTTAGTCGTAAGGCTTCAGTAGATAGTTGACTTTCTAACTCCGGCGGTAACTCTAATTGAATGCTCATGTCTGCGTTCCTCATCGATCGAGATTCTCAATTGATCGTAGCTGATTTCATTATTATCCAAAATAATCCGACACAACACCACAACCAAAAAAAATTAGCCAGACTTAAATTGAACCTTTTCGGTTCCCGATCGGTCAAAATGAAGCAGACGCCCGATCGGTCTAAATTTATATGTACTTCCTAAAGCAGTTTCAGATTAAAAAAGGGCTGACTCCCTGGTTAAGCGGACTCCTCGCTGCCTCCCTACTCGCCGGAGTCGGCTACACAGCTTACAGCCAACTCGCAGTCAAATCGCGCCGTGAAAGCAGACGCAAGGAAAAAACCGTTGCTGTAGAAAGAGTGAATTTGCCGATCGCCATTTCCGCAAATGGCACAATAGTACCCGAAAGGAGTGTTAACGTCAGCCCCAAAACTTCAGGAGTGCTCAAAACTTTACTGGTTAAAGAAGGAGACACTGTTAAAACAGGGCAGATTCTCGCCCAAATGGATGACTCCAACCTGCAAGGACAATTGACTCAAAATCGCGGACAACTCGCCTCAGCCGAAGCCAACTTGCAAAAATTACTCAATGGTAATCGAGTCGAAGATATTGCAGTAGCAAAGGCTCAATTAGCTGAACAACAAGCCAGTTTGGAAAAATTACTTAACGGTAATCGCACTCAGGATATTGCCGCCGCCCAAGCCCAAGTAAATGAACAACAAGCAAACCTGCAAAAATTGCTCAATGGGAATCGCAGTCAAGATATTGCAGCAGCAAAGGCCCAATTAGCAGAACAACAAGCAACTCTTCAAAAATTGCTCAAGGGCAATCGCCCTGAAGATATTGCCCAAGCGCAAGCTAAACTTAGGGATGCTGAATATGCCAAAAAACAAGCAGAAGAAGACTTTCAAAGAAATCAGGAACTCTACACATCGGGGGCCATTTCTCTTCAAATTGTGAATACTTCTCGCACCGCGCGCGATCGAGCTCAAACTCAAGTCAGACAAGCTCAACAAGCTGTAGCTTTGTTGCAAGCTGGTTCGCGCCCGGAAGACATCGCTGCTGCGCGGGCCGCAGTTGAACAAAAACAGCAAGCTTTGGCGCTAATTCAAGCTGGTGCTCGCCCGGAAGATATTGCGGCTTCCGCAGCAGCAGTCGAGCAAAAACGGCAAGTTTTGGCAGGAGTGCGATCGGGGGCGCGATCCGAAGACATCGCCGCTTCCGAAGCCGCAGTGGAGCAAAAACAGCAAGCTTTGGCACTAATTCAAGGTGGTGCTCGGCCGGAAGAAATTGCGATCGCCCGGGCTCAAGTTCTCTCGGCTAAAGGTAGTCTCCAAACAGTCCAAGCGTTGATTAATGATACGAAAATTCGCGCTCCTTTCAGCGGTACTGTCACCCGCAAATATGCCGATCCAGGAGCTTTTGTGACACCGACAACAGCAGGTAGTGCGGTGACATCGGCAACTTCTTCTTCGATTTTGTCTTTAGCTTCAAAAAATCAGGTTGTGGCGAATGTGGCAGAAAGTAATATTGCTCAAATCCGCCTCGGCTTAAATGCGTCTATTCAAGCTGATGCTTATACGGGAAAGACTTTTACTGGGAAAGTTAATCAAATTTCACCTCAGTCAATTGTCCAGCAAAATGTTACCAGTTTTGAGGTAAAAGCTTCAATTCTTGATGATGCTAAAAAACTATTGCGATCGGGAATGAATGTGAATGTGGAGTTTAAGGCGGGTGAGTTGAAGGATGTTTTAGTTGTACCGACTGCGGCGATTGTTCGTCAAAAAAAGGAAACGGGAGTGTTTGTGACTGGTGGTGAAGATGGGAAGCCTTTGTTTGTGCCGATTAAGACGGGGATGACGGTTGATGATAAGACGGAAGTGCGATCGGGCTTGAAGGGAAATGAAAAGGTTTTTATTAGTTTCCCCCCTGGCTTGCGGCCTAAATCTCAAACTCCATCATCGGGTGGAATTCCAGGTTTGCAGCCGGGTGGTGGAAGTCGTTTGCGTTAGATCGGATATTTTGCACTATTTGGAATAATCTTTTCTGGGCGGGCTAGAAGCCCACCCCACAAGCAGAAAATTGATCTATTGTGGAACAGGCATCTTGCCTGTTCATAAAAAGAGATATTTTGCACTATTTGCAATAATCTTTTCTGGGCGGGCTAGAAGCCCACCCCACAAGCAGAAAATTGATCTATTGTGGAACAGGCATCTTGCCTGTTCATGAAAAAGTACAAGATTTGAGTAGTAGAAATTTGCCCGCTCAATAACAAATAACAAATAACAAATAACAAATAACAAATAACCGATAACATGAAATTAAAGACTCCCCCAGTTATTAACAAAATCTCGAACGTTCAAATTATGTTCATGGCGACTGAGGCGCTGTGGAATAATAAGTTGCGTACCAGTTTGACGATGCTGGGCGTAATTATTGGCATATCTTCGGTGATTGCGATTACTTCCGTGGGCCAGGGTGTACAAAAGTCTACTGAGGAACAGTTGAAGGCTTTGGGTACTAATGTGCTGTTGGTTTTATCGGGTGCTTCGCGATCGGGCGGTGTTAGTCAGGGTAGTGGTTCTGCTTCTACTGTGACATGGGATGACGCTAGGGCGATCGGCAAACAAGCACCGGCAGTTAAGGCGATTTCGGCGTTTTTGCAGCGCCAAGTGCAAGTTGTTTATGGCGGACAAAATTCATCTACTTTTATATTAGGAACTGATTTAAATTACCCCGATGTGAAGAACATTCAACCTCAAGCAGGACGGTTTTTTAATGAGGATGAATTGAATGCTGCTGAACCAGTTGTTGTCCTTGGTTCTAAGGTGCGAGACGAGCTTTTTGGAGTTGGTGCTAATGCCCTATCAGCCGATGTTCGCATTCAGGGAGGGCGCTACAAGGTAATAGGAGTGATGGAACCCAAGGGTTCGGTAGGGGGTACGGATCAGGACGATCGCGTGTATATTCCCCTGAAAAATATGTCAGCTCGAATTGTGGGTAGAAATTCTTTGGCTGGAATTGCCATCTCTGGTTTTTGGTTACAAACTACGGGGGAATCGGATTTAGCTGATGCTCAATTTCAAGTAGAAAATATCATGCGTTTGCGCCACAATATCTATCCGCCACAACCGGATGATTTTCGAGTGATTAATCAAGTTGATATTGTGAATACTTTCAGCAATGTGGTAGGTTTGTTTACAGTGATGGTAGTGGCAATCGCCGGAATTTCCCTGGTAGTTGGCGGCATCGGGATTGCTAATATTATGTTGGTGTCAGTTGTGGAGCGCACTAAGGAAATCGGGATTCGCAAAGCTGTAGGTGCTACCAATGCAGCTATTTTGATTCAATTCATGGCTGAATCGATTTTAGTTTCGACTGTGGGCGGTACGGCTGGTATTGGGTTGGGAATTGCGATCGCCTTTGGGGCCGCGACAGCATTTAGTTTTCCGTTTGTAATTTCAGTATGGTCGATCGCAGCCGGTTTTGGACTATCCTTTACAGTAGGCTTATTGGCTGGAGTATTGCCGGCACGGAATGCCGCTCGCTTAGATCCGATCGCAGCTTTGCGGAATGATTGAAGTTAGTGGCGATGGTCTGTCATTGTGCTATTATTTCTACTACAATAATCCTCATTATGAAACCTGAGCGCATTGTTTCTGCTAAAGTTATTGACGATAATACCTTGATGGTTAAGTTTGCTAATCTTGAAATCAAAAAATATGACATCTCTAAGTTATTAGAGAATCCGATGTTTGCGACGTTACGTAATCCTGGGTTTTTCAGAAACTTTAAAATTGAGCCTGGTGGTTATGCACTGGTTTGGAATGAAGATATCGATCTCAGTGAATATGAAATTTGGCAGAATGGAATTACTTGCACGGATGCGGAAATTGAATGTAACAGTATGTAAACAGGCTTAAGTCAGCCAGTAGAAAGCATTTGGACACTTTACAATCGTTTACATAGTTGTGTTTTAAAGCGCCGACTTACTTACATTAAATCTATTCATCATTTTGCTCTATGAACAACCAACCTAAATTAGACAAATACAAGCAAGAAATCGCAGATTTGTACACCCGCAGAAGTCAAAATTATGACAATAGCGATTGGCATTTGCAGATTGCTCAGCGTCTCGTTGAATACGGGCGAGTCAGTCGCGGACAGCAGGTTTTAGACATTGCAACGGGAACGGGTCATGTGGCGATCGCAGCCGCTCAAATTGTCGGTACTGAAGGTCTAGTTATTGGCGTAGATATTTCGCATGGAATGCTCGATGTAGCCAGAAAAAAAGCTCTCGAATTAAAGCTTAATAATACAGAATTTTTGCTAAGGGATGCCGAAAATATCGACTTACCACGTAATGTTTGCGATCGCATTTTTTGCTCTTCAGCCTTCATTTGGATGTCTAATCTGCACGCAGCCCTCACTCACTGGCATCGATTTCTCAAACCAGGAGGAATAATTGGCTTTCATGCCTTTGCCGACACCGCTTTTGTAGGCGGAGTTGTGACGCAGAAAGTAGCCGAAAAATACGGCATTTCCTTCAATATGAGCAAACCCACAGGCACTGTTGAAAAATGCCGAAACCTGCTCGAAAAAGCAGGATTTAAACAGATAGAAATTAAAATCGAACAAGATGGCAGCTATATCAGTTTAGAAAAAGCAAAAGCAATGTGGGCCGGAAATTCTCATCCCGCCCCTGGACAATATCCGCCGCCGTTATCAACACTTTCAACCGAGCAATTAGCACAAGCCAAGGCCGAATTTGAAGCAGAAATAGAAGCATTGCAAACCCAGCAAGGAATTTGGAACGATATCACCACTTTTTACGTATTCGGTCAAAAATAGCAGAACTATACTCATCCGCGTGCATCTGCGGTTACAAACTCCGAATCTGCCAGCAGTGCCAGATTCAGACAATTTAAGACACTCGATTTGATCGGACGCTTTTCATCCCAAAATACGATCGCAGAATAAAACTTAATTGCAGCCGATGAATTCAAAAGCTCAAAAGTTTGACGTGCAACTCCCTCATCGTCAAAACTTAGGAAGTAAACAGTATCATCAAAAACTACAGGTTTATTAGCGATTTCGCCGATTAACCTAAACTCCAATTTTTTATAAAGCCCGCCGATCGCAATTTTCCAAGGTTTGAAGGTATAATCGCCCACTCCAAAAATCGCAAATCTAGGGTTATTTTCATAAATTTTGCTTTTTCGATTATCTAGATATTGCCCGCGAGACTCCAGATATCGCCCCGTTTTAGGGGCAATTTTTTGGATATTTTCCGTTGATTCCCCGATATTTTTTTGAGTAATTAGCATATAGCGATCGGTAGCATTAATTCGATTTTGAGCAACACCAGATCCTTTGAGCAACGGAAACAGATAAGTATCCTCAATATCAGCAACTTCTCCCAATTTATTTATAAAATTATTATCAACTTTCCGAAATTCCATTACACTAGAACAGTCATGCTTTACACCCGATCGCCATTTTGTCCCTGAATTCACAGCATATAAATCGCTCAATTTACTGAAAGCATCTATATCCTTAACTAGGAGATTGTTGTGATATCCAATTCGGTGACAGTCCGAAGTTTCTAAACTGCTAAATACATCACAGAAGTAGTTTCGCGAGTCAGCATCAAATTTGCAGACTAACAAACAAGCATCAACATTTGCATCAAAATATTTTTTAGCATCTATTGTGTAAGTTGCACATTCAGCGAGATTTAGTTTTTGAGAGTGAAGGTAATTCAATAACTTTCTAGCCGTCGAAGTCTTGCAAAGCATCGCCAGAGTTGCATCCCGCTTTTGCAGCCATTGCACCGCCTGAATCAGCATCCATTCTGAGATATCAAAGTTACTCTTACCTGTGAGAGCATCTAAGCCGATGTGATTTTGAAAGTTGTTTTTTTTAGGTAAATTTTCACTGCGAATAGTTCCTTGTTGCGAGTTTGTCACCCAAGGAAAGTTACCGAGTACAAGCAGTCTATCTGTATATTGATTAACTAACGATTCCCAATCAAACTGAAAGAAATCTCCGTGCGAAATATCGCATCTTTCATCCTGAAATAATTGTTTATTTAGTCGAAGTTGTGTTAAGTAATTTTGATTTATATCAACCCCGATAATCTTGGCTGCGGATGGAAACGAACGTGCAGCAGCTTGAATAAAATTACCGACACCGCAAGTCGGCTCAATTATGGTTGTCGGATTGACCTTAAGTTCTATTAATTTTCGACATACCATCTCGGCTAATGCCGGCGGTGTCTGAAAATCGCCGTATTCTAGTTTTGTTTTGCGATCGTTGGAACTCATCAAGTTTGCATATAACTTTATTACTCCACCAGATTTATTCCTGCAAATTCACCCGCTCAACCACATCCAAAGGTAGTTCTAGCACCTCTGCAATTTGTTCGTCGCTCAATCCAAACTGCCGTAATTTACCAACAGCTTCAATCCTAGCTTTATTCTTAACGCGCTGAAAGTCAGAAGTTTGAGACTGACTTTCGTTTCCGGTAGCAACTGCTTGCTCAGAACTAACGTTTAGGCAGCCAATTATATTACTATTGATACTTCTAATACTTTTACTTCTATCGCCAAAAGAAATAGTCAGATTACCTTGGCGCTCAAGGACAGATTTAAGATTTTTTTTATCTACTGGTTCATCCAAGACATCAGATAACATTTGTAAAAGCTCATAACCGACATCCTTAGCGTGACCCGCTGAACAACCGCAATTTTCTGCAATATCGGGATACTTTTGACGCTTCAAAGTTCCTTCGATAATTCCGCGCTGCAAGTCATTGAGATGTTTACCTGTCTTGGCGTAGACAACTTTGTCCACAAATTGCAATACTTCGCGCACCTGCATTATTCGGGATGTGGGAGGACATCAGTTATTATAGCCGACTTTATCCGTCTTTTTCATTCTTTTTCCGTCGTTTACAAAAATTAAATAAAATCCGTCTTTTTCCGCTTTTCAATTGGTACAGCATGGTTAACAATAAAACTTGACTAAATTTAATCTAGAATTCTGTAATATGTTGTCTGCTGAAAAGCATAAATTTGAGTATAAGTATTTGCTTAAAAGGTTCGGTTCTATTGGGACAGTGGGTAGATGGATAAGAAAATATGTCGATAGGCACGGTTTTATAATTTTGCAGGGATTAGAATCCGAGTCTTACGATTTGAGTTCTGCAAAGCTCTTTTTGACAAAGCTTTCCTCTCATATTGGTACTTTAGTGCCTCACAATCTCGGTCAATCTGATTTTGTATGGGAAATCAAGCCTAAATCATCAATCTCTCAGATCGTAACTTTTTCCGAACATAACAAAGCTGCTCCATTACACACTGATTCTCAATACAGGAAGTTGCCTGAAAAATATATGGCGTTACTTGTTTTTCGTCAAGCTGAGTGTGCAGGAGGAGAAACTTTATTACTGGATTTTAACCTAGTTTTCAATGAATTAAAAAAAAGTTATTTGGGAAGACAGACGATCGAGTTTGCTTGTAAAACCAAATTTCCTATCGCAGTCCCAACTATATTTCAAACCCAAAATAAAACGGCATATATTTATTCAAGTTTGATTTCAGATATTCCCATGATTAGATACAGATATGACACTTTGAAGACCGGATTAGAATTAATTAAGCACAGCCATGTAAAAGATTTTGAGGAAAAGCTTCAAGTTTTTAATGATTTGATTCACACAAGTAGATATTGCTCTAGTTTGTTACTTAATAATGGAGAAGCAATTTTTGTATATAACCATAGGATGTTACACGGTCGATCGCCATTTTTAGATTCAAACAGATTACTTCTGAGAATTCGCATGAATTAGTCAAAGACAAATACTTTTATTTCCCGATAAAAACAGCTACCATAAAAAAATGGAAAAGTATATTGAACAATATTCCAAAGTTGGTCAGGGAGCGTGGACAGCAAAAGCCTTCTATGATGAAGCAGTCACTTCTTTACTAAATCAACAGTTTGACAATCTTGAAGGTTTTCTGGAAATTTTCTATTTAATTTGCGGTGAATTTGGAGGTGAAGCAGCAGCGCGCAAACTTCAAAAAGCAGCTAATCTCCTGCTAAATTACGGTCAGCAGCAAGAGATGTCTGAGCGTTGTCTCAAAATTGCAGCAAGCATTCGATTTAATCCACAGGTAGCTAGTTGTATCGACTTGAATAATGTTGAAACAACAATGAATTCTCATCATACGATCTCCTCTAGAGTTGAAGAAATTTGTGAGTTTTTGGGTTGCTATAAAAATAATTTAAATGACAATTTGAAGAGGGAAGTTGAATCAGATACCATTCCAAGCGATTGGAGTTTACAAGTTTCTTCGTTGTACACAAGGGCGTATGATGAATGGTTTACGGAAGTAGCTGATAGATACCTCAAAGACTACTTACCAAGTCGCGAAACTTTATATGCTTCTCCAAAACTGAGAGTCGCTGACTGGAGTTCAGAGGTATGGCGGTGCTGGCGCTTCCTAGATTGTCCCACCTTAGTCGATCCAGGAATTTTTAGACCATCCCAGTTCTTTGTATGGCATATCATTCACGATTCTGTGCATATTTGGCAAATGCAAGCTTATGATAAAAAGTGGTCTAACATATTAGCTCCCAACGAGTTTTTGTTTCTTGAAGCACAAGCAATGTCTGTGGAAATAATATTATTAAACCTCATGAAAGAATCTTATATCGAGATTCCTCAGTGGTATCCTTCATCTCAAAAATCAATTATTATTCGACTTTTAATTGGCTTGCTTGAAAGAGAGATAAGATTAAATTTAGATTTAAAAGTACATCTTCATGGACAAAATTTTACAACATGGCTTGATGATATTTCAAGATTGACCAATCTCTCACCGGAATTTTTTCAAGGGCTTACTGCTGAGTTGCTTGGTATGCCTGGTTTTTGTGCAGCTTACACTGTAGTAACTGATAAATTTAAAAACTTATCTCATGAACAACGAAAGATGTTGTTGCAAAATTTTCCTCACATCACTTATGAATCTCTAGGAACTACTTACTTTCCTTAATCCCTTCCAGTATCTTCGTGTAAAAATTTGTACTCATCTGCGTAAATCAGCGTGCATCTGCGGTTTGAAAATCCAAATTAGCCAAAAAATAGAGGGCGAGTTTCACATAAAACTAAACTTTAAAAGTCAAATTTTATGCTCTAAACCCGCCCTCACAAAACTCCCTTAATAAGCGTCTTGCAGTTCGTAAAAATCAGGGGAAATGTAATCTTTCCGCAGCGGCCAGCCTACCCAATCTTCATTCATCAAAATCCGTTTCAGATTTGGATGTCCTTCGTAGACGATGCCGTACATATCGTAGGATTCCCGCTCTTGGAAATCTGCTGCTTTCCAAATCCAGTAAACTGATGGAACTCTCGGATCTTCGCGGGGAATAAATACTTTGACGCGGACTTCTTCGGGGTGCGAAGCGTTGTCCGTCAATTTAGCCAAGTGGTAGACGCTGACTAAATCTTGTCCAGGGCCTTGGTCGTAGGCGCACTGGCACTGCATATAATTGAACCCGTAGGCGTACAGTGCAGTTGACATGGGAATTAGGAAGTCGCGATCGACCTTTAAGATCTCCACACCCAAATTATCAGCAGCTAAAGCCTCGTGATCGAAGCCATTCTGAGTCAACCACTGAGAAACCTTCCCAGCTTCAACAATCGCAGATTCTGTCTCAGCCACGTTGTACCTCCTGTTTTTGTCCTGCAAGCAGGGCGGGCGGTACGGGCATTCCCATTGCTTCCGTCAACTCCTTCGGTGGGGCTATCCGCCCGGGAATTGACAAATATTTGCCATCCAAAATGTCGTCTACTACTTTCATTTTGTGGGGTCTGGTGTAGTAGCGGTGAGTCGGTAACAAGTTAGCCCTTTCTTGCATTGAGTCGTTGGCGATTTTTTTCCGCAGTTTGATAATGGCGTCAATAATCGCTTCGGGACGCGGGGGACAGCCGGGGATGTACACATCTACGGGGATAAGTTTGTCAACGCCTCTGACTGCTGTGGGGGAGTCTACGCTGAACATTCCGCCCGTGATCGTGCAAGCGCCCATGGCGATCACGTACTTGGGTTCGGGCATTTGTTCGTACAGCCGCACCAAGATGGGGGCGTACTTCATGGTAATTGTACCTGCGGTGATTAACAGGTCAGCTTGTCTGGGGCTCGATCGCGGTACTAAGCCGAATCTGTCGAAGTCAAAGCGCGAACCAATCAAAGCTGCAAATTCGATGAAGCAGCAAGCCGTGCCGTAAAGCAACGGCCACAGGCTGGAAAGTCTCGCCCAGTTATAGATGTCATCAACCGTGGTTAGGATGACGTTCTCTGATAATTCGGATGTGACTTGCGGCCGCTCTGCCGGATTGACAATTAGGGATTTTTGTGATGTATCAGAACTTAAGACCATTCTAAGGCTCCTTTGCGCCATGCATATACAAGAGCAATAACGAGGATCGTGATGAAAAACAAGGCTTCGATGAAAGCCAAGAGTCCTAGCTGGTTGAAAGCAACCGCCCAAGGGTAGAGGAATACGGTCTCTACGTCGAAGATGACGAAGACCAGGGCGAACATATAATATCGGATGTTGAACTGAATCCAGGCTCCGCCGATCGGCTCAACGCCAGATTCGTAGGTAGTGCGTCGGTCGTAGGGACGACTTTTGGGCCGCAGTACCTTAGACGCCGTGAGGGCGAGGATAGGCACTAGGCTCGAAATTAACAGGAAGCCTAAAAAATACTCGTAGCCGCTAAGTGCAAACACGGTGAATAATTACTGCCTCTGTGAAAGGGTTATTTGACATACTCCCCAACCTAAAGGCATGGGGATTGTGGATTTAAACAGCAAAAGCAAGCACGGCTTGTCTGATATTGCCTAGCACGATAGTTGATGCCCCAACTTATTTGAGATTTTTTGGATTTATACAGTTGAGACCGGATTTTTACATCTCGCGAATCAACAATACATAAATACATAACTTATCATAAAAGCCGTCCGATCGGGACACGGGGCTTTAGGCCCAATTTTTCGGTAACAGAAATTACTGGTCGATCGAGATTAATTGTCCATCTTCTGCAATAATTTTTAATGTATATTTTAATAAAACCGCAATCTCAGGATTGGGTAAACGATATTCTAACTGCCTGTGGAAGACGGGCGGCTGCCTGTGGACGCTGAGTAAGACCATCATCGACGCTTTGTGTCGAACACCCTTGTGGTGTCCCTAACGTGGTATCGGCGGTTGAGACGGGAAACCTCGAAGACGAATAAGACCGTCCTAATCTGAGTGTTGGTTGGCAGCCCCAACTATAACGAAGCTTAGTTGAGGTACTTCACCAACAAAATGGGTCTGAAGCCCCGTCCTTCTAGGACGGCTTCGCGTTAGAAGATCTAGAAAGGCAAGTAAGAACAACCATCTACGTGTTGAAACAATATCAAAAGGTGTAACTCCTGATTTAGCTCGCCTCGACTCGATCGTAGCGAGAGTTAAACAAGCAATAGTGAATTGTTGAGCGTACCTAACTGGCGGGCGTGATGGACTCTGAAAGTATAAAAAGATCAAAGTAAGCGCAATTGCAATACTTCTGGTGTTAGTAGTTGTTTTGAGCGTGTAGAGGCGATTTGTCAGCGCCTTTAAGACTCAAATTGTGGTCTTAAGAATCTCCGTGGCTAAAGCCCGGAGAGTGTCAACTGACCTACTCTTTTTGGAACTATGAGCGATCGAGCCACTGAGACTAAGACCCTCGATCGGCACGAGTGCCGCGCCTGCGGCTACGTCTACGATCCGAAAAAAGGGAATCCTAAAAATGACATTGCCCCTGGCACAGCTTTTGAAGATTTGCCCGCTACTTGGGTTTGTCCCGTTTGCGCGGGCCGCAAGTCGGTCTTTCAAAATCTGGGTCAGATGGAAGGAGTATCGGGATTTAAAGCAAATCAGCGCTACGGTGTCGGCGTCAACGGCATGACCGAAGGTCAAAAAAGTTTGCTGATTTTTGGCGGCTTGGTCGTTGGTTTCTTGTTGTTACTTAGTATGTATGGTTTGCAGTAAAACGATTGTGAGATTTTGGCAACGAATTGTAATGTTATTGGCGGCTGCACTCATCTGTACGAGTTGCAGCACGATCGGTTCTGTGAGTTACAACCCTTGGCAAGTGATTTCCTTGCCAACAGAAGCTAATTTACAGGATATTGCCTTTACGGGAAATGCCCAGCACGGCTGGGTTGTTGGTTCTGAGGCGACTCTGTTTGAAACGATCGACGGCGGGACTAACTGGAAGCCAGTAGCACTGGATATAGACGAGCCGAGATCGCGTTTTGCGTCGGTGAGTTTTTCCGGTTCCGAAGGCTGGATTGTCGGTCAGCCTTCGGTTTTGCTCCACACAGAAGATGAGGGCAAGTCTTGGACGCGGATTGCTTTAAGCTCTCAGTTACCAGGTTCTCCGAGTACGATCGCCGCTATTGGCCCAAATACGGCTGATATGACGACGGATGTCGGGGCGATTTACCGGACTTCTGACGGTGGCAAAAATTGGAAAGCGATCGTGCAAGATTCTTTTGGGGTAGTTCGCAATATCAACCGCTCGGAAGACGGGCAGTATGTTGCGGTATCCTCGAAAGGTAATTTCTACTCCGTGTGGAGACCAGGACAACAAGCTTGGGAACCCCACAACCGCAATAGTTCTCGCCGCTTGCAAAACATGGGCTTTACCAAGGACGGGCGTTTGTGGATGCTCGCCCGCGGCGGTCAGATTCAGTTTAGCGATCCGTCCAATCCTGAAGGTTGGGGAAAACCGTTTTTTCCCGATCGCAAAGCGAGTTGGGGTTTGCTAGACATGGCTTACCGGACTGATAATGAAGTTTGGGTAGCCGGCGGCGGCGGCAATTTGCTGTGCAGTTTGGATGGCGGGAAAACTTGGCAAAAAGACCGCGAAGTTGAGGACGTTCCTGCTAATTTTTACAGGATTGTCTTTATGGGCCCCGATCGCGGATTCGTGATTGGTGCGAGCGGTACTCTACTTAAATATCAAGGTTCAGCGCAAGCTGCTTGATAGTAGAATAGTAATAGAGATTGTCTGTCGATTTGTTGTTGAAAGGAGGATTCTAAATGGCCGGTACAACTGGAGAACGTCCGTTTGGGGACATTATTACAAGCATCCGTTATTGGGTAATTCACAGCCTCACCATTCCAGCTTTGTTTATTGCTGGATGGCTGTTTGTGCAAACTGGTTTGGCTTACGATGCTTTCGGAACTCCTCGCCCTAACCAGTATTTCACAGAGCAGCGCGAAGAAGTTCCGATTATCTCGGATCGCTTTGAAGCTAAGAAACAAGTAGATCAGTTCATTGGCAAGTAATTTTACAAGGATTTGGAAAAATGACGAGCAGAACGCCAAACAATGAGCCAATTTCGTATCCGATTTTTACGGTACGCTGGTTGGCCGTTCATACTTTAGGTGTCCCAACGATTTTCTTTTTGGGCGCGATCGCAGCAATGCAATTTATTCAACGATAGGAGTTTATAATGCCTGAACGCGCCCCTAATCCCAACGAGCAGCCAGTCGAGTTAAACCGGACTTCTCTTTATTTGGGTTTATTGCTGATTTTTGTGTTGGGGATTTTGTTCTCCAGTTATTTCTTTAACTAACTGGTGGTTCAGTTCAATCTCTGTGATTCAATCCAATTTGTTTAGCTGTGAATTAGTGAGGTGATCGCTATGTTTAGTGAAAGTGGCAGAATTCCTTTGTGGCTGGTAGCTACTGTCGCAGGTCTCGGTGCTCTGAGCATTTTGAGCCTTTTCTTCTACGGTGCTTATGCCGGTTTGGGTTCTTCGATGTAAGGACAATATTGCGTATTTTACGCCTAAAACCTCCCTTGAAAAAGGGGGGTTTTAATTAATTCAGTCTTAGACGCAACCGTCACACTAAATAAAGGTACGTAGTTGCGCTCTTTGCGCTCTTATCGCAATCCTCGCAGGATTTTCATGAGTACCTGTAGGGACTTAGGTCAAGCCGTGTCCCTGATTGATTTAGGCGAAATCACATTTATGTTCGCCGCCCGTGATAATGATTTAGGATGGCTATATATATTAAGATCGGAGCGCAAAGAGCGCAACTACGTACCTAAGAATTAGCCTCGATCGAGGTCGATCAAACAATCCGAACAATTGTTTTGTAGCAAAAGTTTTGATAAATGATATAAATCGAGGATAAATGTTAGATAAACAGTTCATTGTTTAGGAAAATTATAATATTTTGCTGGGAATCGCTAGTAGGACTAAAGTCCGAACGATCGAACCTTTTTAATTTTAGGTAATTGACAGGACACGGTATAAATCTAAAATCTAAAATCTAAAATCTAAAATCTAACATCGACGGTCGATCGCCCAAAGTATGGGACAGATCCTGAAAATAGCCAAAAGTTGCGAGTAGAATGATTCAAGAGCCGATCGCTCGATCGTAGTCCATAGCGAAATATGACCCCACCGCAGCCGCCCCGCAAACCTCAAACCGTCTTGGGTGCGATTACCCAAGCAGTCCAGACAATTGCCAAGGTTAATTTTAACCAGCTAGCCCTGAAACCAAATGCCAAAGTACCCGAACTGTGGGTACAGGATGCAGGTGCGGCTAAAGCTGAGGTTTATCCGCTATTGGGCGATCGATATCTGTTAGGTCGATCGTCCAAAGCTTCAGATATTGTAGTTCGCAATCCCGTTGTCAGTCACGTACACCTATCCCTGTCGCGGGATACTCGACGGCGAACACCTTTTGTAATTAAAGACGAAGACTCTACCAACGGCATTTACAGAGGGAAAAGACGAATTAAAAGTATGTCCCTCCGTCACGGAGACGTGTTCACATTAGGGCCGCCGGAACTCGCCGCCGCCGTCAGAGTTCAGTACGTAGATCCGCCACCTTGGTATTTAGAATTTTTGCGTTACAGCTTTTACGGTGTTAGCGGAATCACCACTCTGATAGCTATTTTGGTTGGTGTTGAATCGACCAAGTTTCAAGTGCGGCCTCTACCGAGAAGTATCAACGGCCCTGTGATTGTTTACGCCCGCGACGGACAAACTCCGCTGCGTCCCCCTCAGAATAACGCTCACTTAGAATTGAAGCAATTGCAGGATTTTTCGCCTTATTTATCCAAGGCGGTACTTGCTTCGGAAGACAGCCGCTACAATTGGCATTTGGGCGTAGATCCGATCGGCGTTTTGCGGGCGCTGTTGACCAATGTGCGCGGGGGAGGAATTCGCGAAGGCGGTAGCACTCTGACGCAGCAGTTAGCGCGGAGTTTGTTTCGAGATTATGTAGGTACTCAAGATTCGGGCGGACGCAAATTCCGGGAAGCAGTAGTTGCTTTGAAACTAGAGAGTTATTACAGCAAAGATGAGCTGTTGCTGACTTATTTAAATCGCGTGTTTTTGGGAATTGACCTCTACGGTTTTGAGGATGCGTCTCGATTTTATTTTGCCAAGTCGGCGAAGGATTTGACTTTGTCTGAGGCGGCGACTTTGGCGGGGATTTTGCCTGGGCCAAACAGTTTTAATCCGATTCAAAATTATCAGTTGGCGGTGCAGTATCGCGATCGAGTAATCGAACGGATGCGAGCCATGGGGACGGTTTCTCAGGAAGAAGCCGATCGCGCGAGGCGATCGCGAATTGACATCAATCCCAAAGCCCGCCAATACCTGCAAAGTACGATCGCGCCTTATTTCTACAATTATGTATTTGACGAATTGGAGTTTTTGTTGGGGGAGCAGTTAGCCAGAGAAGGCAATTTTATTGTAGAAACAGGCTTAAATCCAGGTCTGCAAAAAGTAGCTGAATCTTCCCTCAAAAATGCCGTAGAAAATGCCGGAGCGAATGCAGGTTTTTCTCAAGGAGCTGTAGTAACTCTCAATTCTACAACCGGGGAAGTCTTAGCATTAGTTGGGGGTGTAGATTACTTGCAAAGTCAGTTTAATCGGGCTACCCAAGCATTGAGACAGCCCGGTTCTACATTTAAGATTTTCACCTATGCCGCCGCCCTAGAACGCGGAATCCCACCCAGTAAGACTTATTCTTGCGAGCCGCTTTCTTGGGGAGGACAAAGTTACAATGGCTGCGCCAGAACCAGCGGTAGCACTGATATGTATCGGGGTTTAGCACAGTCGGAAAATCCCATTGCTTTGAGAGTCGCGCAAGATGTCGGTTTAGACAATGTAGTGGGCATGGCCAGACGTTTGGGGATTACATCTCCCCTGCGTTCTTCCCCCGGTTTAGTGTTAGGTGAAAGTGAAGTTAACGTATTGCAATTAACGGGTGCGTTCGGGGTTTTGGCGAACCGGGGTTTGGGGAATCGCCCCCACGTAATCAAGCGAATTATTGACAGCAGCGACTGCAAAGATCGAAATGATTTTAAAAGTTGTCGGGTGATTTATGACTATCAAAAAGATGGCGTTGCCAATCGACAGTTAGTTTCTGAAGGCGTCGCGGATACGATGACTGATATGCTGCAAGGAGTTGTTCGGGGAGGTACGGGTAGCAGTGCTGCTTTGGGCTTGGGAGAAGCTGGAAAAACAGGCACGACTAATGATAATAAAGATTTGTGGTTTGTCGGTTATATTCCCAGCCAGCAACTGGTGACAGGAGTTTGGTTGGGAAATGATGATAATTCTCCGACTGGCGGAGGTAGTGCAAATGCGGCTCAGTTGTGGGGGGAATATATGCGGCAGGTGGCGCGTTGAACATAGGTTTGTAGAAAAGACACGGCGGTTAAAACCGCGTCTACACAGACAAAACCCGCCTCCGCGGGTTGAAGACAAAGATTGTTAAATTTAATTTGTTTTGTTCAGTCTGCGGAGGCAGAAATCGTTTGTGTAGGTGCGGTTTCAACCACCGTCTGATGTGGCCGACAGCCAGACAATATAGAGTGCAAATTAACGACATTTCCGATTACGGCGATCGCAGGTGCGGAAAATCCAGTCGCCTCAACTTGCTCTACAATTGTACTCAAAGTGCCAATCAATTCCTCTTGTTCCGGCCGCGTTCCCCAGCGCACTAAGGCTACGGGCGTTTCTGCGCTCAATTCGGCTGCTGTTAACTGGCCGATGATATAAGGCAAATTGTGGATTCCCATGTATACTACAATAGTTTCGGAGCCGCGGGCGATCGCCTGCCAATTAACCTCCGGCCGATATTTTCCGGCTGATTCGTGGCCGGTGACAAAAGTGACTGACGAACTGTACGATCGATGTGTCAGAGGAATTCCCGCATAAGCCGGGGCCGCAATTCCCGAAGTGACACCGGGTACAACTTCTACCGAGACTCCAGCTTTTACCAAATCTTCCATTTCTTCGCCGCCGCGCCCAAAAATAAACGGATCGCCGCCTTTGAGACGAACTACGATCGCATTATCTTGAGCTTTGTCTATCATTAACTGAGTAGTTTCGTCCTGCATTAACGAGTGACGGCCTTTGCGTTTCCCGGCATCAATTCGTTCTGCTTGGGGGTTGATGACTGCCAAAATTTGAGGGCTGACTAAAGCGTCGTAAATCACCACATCCGCGCACTCTAACAGCGCTTTTCCCTTCAAAGTCATCAAACCCGGATCTCCGGGGCCTGCACCTACTAAATACACTTTACCTAAAGACATTTTTCTTGCTTCCTTGACCTCTTCTGTGTCTTTGCGATTCATTTTTGAATTAAATCCCGAATTAAGTCTGCTAATTCTACACTGGCGCCTAGAGGATTTGCGAGATGAAGTTCTGCCGTGGGAAATTGCTGCTGTAGCTGCTCGACATTTTTGGCGATCGCATCTGTAATTCCTCCATTAAATAAGAAGTATGGCACAATTCCTATTTGCTGCTGTCCATCACGAACTAAACTGTCAATTCGTTCTTCCAAACTCGGCTTTACTGACCAATAAGCAGTCTCTGCACCGAGTTGGCTGGCGATTTCTTCAAATGTCGAGTTACCTCCGGGGCGGCGGCTGCCGTGAGATAGTACAATCCATTTTGGGGATAGCAAATTGGGGACAAAAGCTAGCTCTTGCATCTGAGTTTTGAGCAAGTTTGTTAAGCCTGCTACTTGGGAACCTAAATGCGGGCGCACTTCTATGTTTAACCGGGAACCAAAAGTTTTCTGGGCAATTTCCACCTCTGCGGGTATGTCGTCGGCGACGTGAACTCCGGGTAATAAAAATACGGGCAGGATTTGCAAATGAGTCAGTCCGAGGGAGAGGGTACGATCGCCAAAACTGCAAATTTGTTCGTGGAGTGGCGCGGGGCCGAGTTCTAGGGTGGCGGTGGCGACTGCGGGGAAGGAGTGGGCCAAATTATCAGACAGCAGTTGAGCCAGGTTTTCCAAAGCTACTTGCGGTCTGGGGTCGCGGCTGCCGTGAGAAACTAATAGGTAAGTCGATCGCAATTTCAATAGGGATTTGATGTTAATGGTCGATCGGGATGTTGAATAATTCTAACATCAGGGAGCCGCAACTCCTAAAAAAAACCGAACGCCGAAATCCCCGACTTCTTAAAGAAGTCGGGGATAACAGTTGCCGAATATTCTGATTAACCTTGAGGAGTAGGCTCGGCGACGTACTTGAAAGTAGGTTCAGAGTTCAAAGCAGTTGGTTGGTCTTTGCCATCACTAGACAAATTAAAGAACAAATCTACTGTTGAATCTGGCGCGATATTTCCGAAGAACGGATCGGTAAGTTTGCCCATCGCTTCCAAAGCTTTCATGAACATTTGAGTGTGGGAAATTTCCCGAGTCAGCAAGAAGTGCAGCGTCTTTTTCGTTCCCGCATCCGGCGCTAGTTCAATCAATGCTTCGTAGGTTTGGCGAGCTCCTGCTTCCGCACCGATATTAGCGCGCAAATCGCGGACAACATCGCCGCCTTCGTTGACGTAAGCAGCACTCCAAGCTTGACCTTGGCTATCCAACAAGTGCGGGCCTACACCTCTGACTGCAAACAAAGTGCTTTTGTAAGCTTCTGTTTGGTCAACGTTTTTGGTGTGAGCTTCGATCAGTTTGCCAACCATTTCTAAGTGGCTGAATTCTTCGATCGCAATATCTTGGAGCATATCCTTAATCTCTGCATTTTCACAGTGAAAGGACTGCACCCAGTATTGCAAAGCTGCTGTCAGTTCTCCGGTTGCTCCGCCAAACTGTTCTAGCAGCAGTTGGGCAAAACGGGGGTTGGCTTCGTCTACTGTTACCGCAGACATTAGTGGCTTTTTGTGAAAAAACATCGATCGATACCTCTCTTTAGTTCGGTTGCAGACTTGTATCTGTGTTTATGCTTCAGAATATATTGTGCGACAAGCGATCGCACTGAACCTCGCTCGTTGGATACATCTAGCGGGAGCCATTGCTCTGCTTTCAGGTAGAGTTAAGTTATTGGGCATCGGGAATTGGGCATCGGGAATTGGGCAAACAGGGCAGTGGCCAAACAGGTCATTGGGCATTAGTCATTAGTCATTAGTGCTGTCCCTGCTCGCGAACGCTATTAGTCATTAGTTATTGGTTATTAATTATTGCGAAATATTCAAAAATAACAAATAACAAATAACAAATAACAAATAACAAATATCAATAGTCAATTGTTGTTGCATTCGGTTAGCTTTGCTGACAAGGCATCGAGGTGTCGCAGCCACTGAATGCCACCAACCCAACTGCGAGAGGGGAGGTGTCCGATTGGTGCTTTTTGAGTAAATTTAAGTTGTCCCGAAGCAGTAGCAGAATTGTAGGTTTGCCAGTTTACCCGATCGCAAAATCTGACATAATCTCCCTTGACGCTTTCATAGATTTCCTTTTGGACGCTGAAGCCAAACCGACCTTGACTGTAGTGCAGCCACAGGCGATCGACTATTTGCAAATCTTCGCATGGTAACTTGTAAATTTGGCTGATTTCTAGCTGAATTCCCGGTGTCAGCGATAGAGATTGACACATCACGGCCCAAGTTTCGCGATCGGCTTCTTTCCACTTTTTAGTTGACAAACAATCCCGCAGTTTGGTATAATCAACTCCCGCTGCTGAAATCATGGTAGAATCGAGATTTGAAATCCTTGATAAGGACAAAGTTTCTGCGGAATTGGCGGTAGTTTTGGTCGGTGAAATCGGAGGCTCAGAAGTTGGCAGGGCTTTGAAATAAGGCGAGTTGTCGGTATTAATGAGAGTTTGGGCGATCGGCTTTTTCGGCACAACCAAATTTTGCTGGCGAATATCTAAAACTGCATTGATATCTTGCAAAACTTCCGCCGCAAAACTGTAGCGCTGACAAAGATGAGTTTGTAGCAATTTATCTAAAATCTCACCTAACTCGGCGCTAATACTCGTGCCTTTGGGGAGAAACTCGCGCCACCACCAGCGCTCGGTTTTACAGTCGTACATATCCAACGGCGGAACTTGCGTCATCAGGCGAATGCAAGTAACACCTAAACTGTAAAGGTCGCTAGCAGGAAATACTTTACCGCGCATTTGTTCGGGAGCTATATAATCTTGACTCCCGATCAGCGTTGCTGAACGGAGTATAGCTGAATCAGTCAGCAGTTTGGCAATGCCGAAATCGATCAATACGAGTTTGTTGTCCGACTGGCGGCGGATAATATTTTCAGGTTTGATGTCGCGGTGAATGACGCGGTTGTCGTGGATGAATTGCAGCACGGGTAATAAGTCTTGCAGCAGTTGCCAAATTTGATTTTCATCGCAGACACTTTGGTCTAATTCTTCTTTGAGAGTCGGCCCGTCTATAAACTCTTGAACTAAATAAATATGACCTTCTTGTTCAAATGCAGCTAATAAAGTGGGAATTTGCGCGTGTTTTCCCAGTTCGTCTAAACGGACTGCTTCTTGGTGGAATAATTCAAGGGCTTTGTTGAAAATTACTGGATCGCGATCGCGAAAATAAAATTGCTTGAGGGCACAGCGCGGTTGCGAGGGGATGTCTTCATCAATGGCGAGGAAAGTTTTGCCAAATCCACCTCTTCCTAAGAGTTTAATCGGGCGATACCGCTGTCTCAACAATAGGTTAAAGCCGCAGTTCAAGCAAAGTTTTTCTGTGAGTGAATTTTCGGGATTTTGACATTCTGGGTTAATACAGTAGCTCATAGGGATTTGAGATTTTATATTTGAGATTTTGGATTGTGAAGAAGTTTTTTAAATGCACCGCTTTCATAGTCTCCTTGCTTCGCGGGGCGAAGGAAGAGAGATAAGAGAAGAAAATTAGTTGACAATAGACGCACACATGGATATAAGGCTATTCTATTCCGCTGGGCCCGATCGCGATGTTATACAATGTGCACGGCGCCCCAAGCTGACACAGATCCGGGCGCGCGACAGCTTGCTGCGCGGGCGTTTCATTTACATTCCGAGACGCAACTGGCACATTAACCAAAGGTATGCGGTTGCGCTGTCTTCACTCTTGGCGCCACAATCTACCTCAAAAAATCTTTAACTATTGTCACACTTGCGTCGAGGACTTATCTCATCTCCAGTAATGAAAGTTCGCAAAAGCGGACTTCAGTCCGCATAATGCGGACTGAAGTCCGCACTACGAACCAATTTTATTGTGCGATCGCCCAAATCGAAAATTGTGCTAAACTCGGGCTGTGCGCTGAATTTCAGGCACAATTGATGCCGATCGGTTTAGGGAGGCTGAAAAATATTTTGAAATTTTTTTGCTTTACCCCTAGACTTGTGCTGAGATGTTATGTTATAGTTAAAAACGTTATGGCGAGTGTAGCCAAGTGGTTAAGGCAGTGGTTTGTGGTACCACCATTCGTGGGTTCAATTCCCATCATTCGCCCTTTTGATTTTATTGTGCAGAATTAACAAAGGTACGTTGTTGGGCTTCAGCCCTCTTTAGGCGTATATATAAAGAGGGCTCGCATCCCAACAACGTACCTAATTCTCTGATGACTGTAAAACCACCTTGGGTTTCGCCTGTATAGACGCGGTTTCTAACCGCCCAGTCTTCCAATATGCTAATCTTAAATCCAATCTCAAATCTAAAATCCAAAATCTAAAATCAAAATATGCCATCTTTAGTAGCAGAAGATTGGGGATATAAATTTAGTGGCGATCGCACAATTAGTAAATTTATTGGTCAAGTTGAAGGAGAAGCGGCTTTAGCGAAATATTGCGATTGGGAATGCAGAGATCGGGCGGAAGTTGTGATGTCGGAAATAGCCGGTAAATCCCCCAGTCTTTTCTACGTGCGGCGCCAAAAGGTAAATGAGAGATTTTCTGAAGAGGAAATCTGGGAGTTGATTCTTGCTACCGATGGAGATGATTTTGAATTACCCGAATTGCTGCAAAAAGCCGTGAAGCGAAGCTATCCCGAAGGGAATCGCACTTTACGCTTGTTAGCAACTGTACGGATAGAAGACGGAATCGGCGGGTTGAAACTGCTGGATGCTGGTTTGGTGGCGCTTCCTAGAGGTAGAAAAGATGGCTATGCTTTGCCGGTACAGTTGCGACTTTTGCCGAAAAGTAGATCGCCAATTCCTGCAAAGTCGATCGCCCGCGTCCAACAAATGCCATTTTGGGACGAGAGACACATACCAACAACCGAACAATTAAAAGTTTGGCACACTTTCTTAAATGTCGAAAAACGCATCGCCGAAGCGCGTCAATTTTGTGTACCTTTCCGCGCGCATAACTATGGTTCCGGCTTCAAAATCGTTACTTTTGAAATCGATCGCAATTCGGCAACTCTTGACGGCTACGAGGAGAATCCCTTACAAGTCGGCGACTTTCGCGAAAGGCTGAAACAAGCCAGAAATGAAGACATTATTTTGTTTGATTCGCCGCCGGGAAGCAGAAGCAGCCGCGATGGCGAGACTTTGGGTAGCATTGCGGAAATTGAATTTGAACGTGGTATGTTACGGATTAAGTTGGATGTTGATTTGGGCGATCGCATGGCGGGCGGCCGATATCAACTTCCCAAACAAGGATTTTTGTATTTCGAGGCGGCGGGGGATATCAGTCAGATCGATCGCAAAAAGAAAGCTTTAAAGATGCTGGCGGATGGCCGCGCTCAAAATCCCTATTTAAGCGAGTTTTTATTTGACTCTTCCGAGGCGAGAATTCCCGACAAGCTGGTAAAATTGGATCGGGAAAATTTATTAAATCGCAATGCTAACGACGATCAACTCGCTGCCGTAGAAATGGTGCTTTCGGCGCGGGATTTAATTTTGATTCAAGGGCCGCCAGGAACCGGGAAAACGACGGTGATTGCGGAAATTTGCTATCAAATTGCGCGTCAGGGCGGGAAAACTTTGATTGCTTCTCAGGCAAATTTAGCCGTTGATAATGCTTTGAGTCGGTTGGTTCACAATCCGGCAATTCGGGCTTTGCGAAAGGGAAAAGCCCATAAGGTACAGGAGGAAGGCCAGCCGTTTTTAGAGGAAAATGCGATCGGCACTTGGCTGCAAAATACGGCGACTGATTGCGAACAAAAACTGTCGCAGCGTCAGATTAATGTCACATCTTTACAGCGGTTGCTGGCAGATTTCGACAGATTTAATGCCTACTCGGCCGCCGAGAGAGCTTTTTTTAAGGAACAAAAATACCTGCACGACGGGAAGGCGGAGGTTGAGGAAAAGTTGACCGCGCAATCAGCAGCGTATCAATTAAGTTTAACTGCTAAAAGCGAGATTGCGTCTTTGGTTGATGGGCTGGCAAATTTACTGGCGGCGCCGGAGATTAACTGGGAATCTTCAGAAGTTTCCGAGTTTATGCCGAAACTAAAACCTTATTCTGAAGGCAATGTTTTAGTCGAAAACTTTATGGCAAATGTGCGGATTTGCGTCAACCATACTATTCAAATAGGATTGGATCGCCCTAGTTGCGGTGCATTTGGGATTGCGGTTTGGCTGCGGGAAACTGTAGCACCGCAATTATCCGAATTTGAGACGGCGGGCGATCGCGCCCAGGAAGTTTGTCACGCGATGTCAGGAGTTGCGGAGTCGCTGCGGGCGTCGCGGCAGTTGTCGGATGCGGTGAATCAACTCGAGTTGGGCGACAAGCAAAATCAGACACACCGCCACAATCTCGAACAGAAAATCAGTAATTTGGAACTGCGAAAAGCGGAAATTGCCGCCGTGGTTGTCGCCGTTGCAGAGTGGATTGAGACGGCGGATACGCGACTTTATACTGTTGTGAAAGCTTGCTGGGAAACGGGCGCAATGCTGACGGATGATATGGTAGAATTGCCCGCAGGACTTTTGAAAATTGCCCGATCGCTCAAATTGCCGATCGTCCCGCCGAAGTGTAAAGTCAGTTTGCCCGATTTGGAAAGACTGCAAAAGGCGATCGCCCATGAAGCCAGCGCGGGTTTCAAGGACATTCAAGGGCAGCAGTTCCGGTTTAGCGAGTTTTTGCACCTAAATTTGACTCAAATGCCGATCGTGCTCGCTGCGGGCGATCGGGCGCAATGGCAACAACTAGCCAAAGACTTCGCCAGCTATTCCCAAGTTAGTCAAAGTCAGCGCAAATTCATCCTCGAAAAAGCTGACACTTTCTTAGCTAACATCCAACAATTTTACAGTCAATCATTGCAGCCAAATCAAATTCAAGAAACCTTCGATCGGCTACTCAAAGAATTGCTGCATACTATTCTCGGAAACGCCCGCCAGTGCATAGTTCCCCTGAAAACCGAAACCGAACAACAACTAATTAAGCAGCAACAGTTATTAGATAAAATCGGTCAAACCGTCAGCCAGCAGCAAATATCCGCCGCCCAAGTTCAAGTAGAAGCCGCGCAGCAAGAAGCGAACTTAAAAATTAGCGAAGTTACGAATCAATTGCAAGCAATTGTAGAACAGTCAAAGGTTCCAGACAAGTTGCGGATTCTCGCCCAACAATATCTCGCGCAAAAGTCGAATATTTGGGAACAACCGCAGCAGTTTTTCAAGCAAGTTGATAGTTGGAAAACCAGTGTGATTCAGCTTAAAAAATCCCTGGCTGACTTAGATCCGTTCGGGATTTTGGAAGTTGTCAAAACTACTCTTGACGAGCAATTATCCCCACTGCAAATTGCCGCTACAACTGCACAGGAGGAACTCGCGACACTTCAAACAGAATTGAGCGAGATTACGGCTAAACTGCAACAGCAACAACCAGCGCCAGAATTAATCGTAGAGAGAAGTTGGTGGGAATCAGCATGGCAAAATATCCCGACTAAATACCAAATAGAAGTTCCCAGTACCGGATTATTCAGCGTAGATTTTTTAAGTAAAATCAAGCGTTTATTCAAGCATTGGCAGCGAGAATTAGAACGAGAAGAAACTGCCCTCAATCGTTCTCAAAACTTCGTCACAGATTGGATTGAAAAACTCCGCCATCCGTCAGAAAAAGACCGTCAAGATTTAAAGCAAATTTATATTGACAACGCGAACGTCATCGGCATTACCTGCGTGCAAGCTGCCAGCTTTGATTTTAGCAAAAACTTTCCCAGCTTTGATGCAGTCATCATTGACGAAGTTAGTAAATGCACTCCGCCAGAGTTATTAATCCCCGCCTTGAAGGGCAGAAAATTAGTATTAGTGGGCGATCACAGGCAATTGCCGCCGATGTTTAATCAAAGTACGATCGATGATATTGCCGAAGACATCGGTTGTACCGGAGACGAACTTAGCTTTATCAAAGAATCGCTGTTCAAAATATTGTTTGAAAAAGCTGACGACGGTATTAAAAAAATGCTGACAACTCAATACCGAATGCACCCGCAAATCATGGGCGCAATCAATCAGTTTTACCAGCAAAAGCTCAACTGCGGGATTTTGGAAGCAGACACGAGACGCGCGCACCATCTCGCAGGTGACACCATCAAAGAAAACAATCACATCCTGTGGGTGAAAACGCCCGTGGGACAAGGGTTTGAGGAGGGGAAACAGGGTACTTCGCGGTTGAATGTCAAGGAAATAGATGCGATCGAGCTTTTGTGCGAACAGATGGAAACCGCTTGGCGGCCTAAAATGGTAGAGGGTGAACCGCCGAAGGAAATCGGGATTATCACTTTTTACGGTGCTCAATTGAACGCAATTAAAGATAGAATCGCCGCCGAAAGATTCCCATCTTTGAGTATCCGCACTGGTACAGTTGACATCTTTCAAGGAATGGAAAGACCTGTGATTATTGTCAGCACTGTGTGCAATAATATTAGAGGCGATATTGGATTTGCTAAGGAACCGGAACGGGTGAATGTGGCTTTTTCTCGCGCTCAAGAATTGTTAATAGTTGTCGGCTGTCACGATTTATTTACGCAACAAACAGGTACTGTCGGAAAAATGTATCAGGAAGTTTCAAAAACGGTGCGTCACTGCGGAGGTTTTGTAGATGTTGCTAGCATCCTCAGCTAAACAAATTGATGCGAATTTAAGTTCGCTAGCGGCACAAATTGAGCAACAAAACCCTGATTTGTCGGTGTTGGTGGCGCGTGAATTCCGCTTTGCAATTCGCCAAACTCCGCTGGAGGTGACGATTAGCGAACCTCGCGAGTTTAATGTATTGGAAGAGTTCATTTTGCGGGCGGGTGTGGAGTTCGATCCTGCGCCAACTTTGCAGGAGTTGGCGGATTTGTTGGGGTTGGATCGGGTTTTTGTGAAGACTGCGGCGACGAATTTGGTTAATTTGGAGATTTTGGAGGTGGCGGAAAATGGTAAAATTGCGATCGCGAATCCCGCCCTTACGGGGGCTACGCCAACGAAGACGATCGCACCTCTAGGCGAAGATTTTTTTGATAAAGGTGCAGTTAGTCGATCGCAAATCCAATCAATCTACGCCATTTCCGATCCATTAAACCAAACTCTCACCTTCAAATTCGACGCTGTAGCAGCAGAATCAATCAACTTACCAGATTTAGCAGACTTCGTATCCCTCGAACATAAAATTACCGACCTTGCGGATTTAAGCATAACAGAAATCCAGCCGCTGATCCAAGCTTCCGGCTTAGGGATTCACGTCCCCGAAAACGGCAAAATCGTCTCTCAGTGCGATGTCATCGGTGATGATTTGGATATTTGGCAAATTGTATCAGTTTTTGTGTTGCAGGATGCGATCGAAAATAAAACTACCATCCAACTCCGACAGGGAAAGCACATATTAGAAACAGCCTCAAACTTGCTAAACGAACTCGAATCCCAACAAAAATTTTCCTTAAACGACTTGTGTAAATTAACCGAAGAAGATGTTATTTTGGAAGAACCAGAAATAATTGCTACTCCAAAAACTCGGAAATCGGCAGCTAAGAAGAAAGGCAAGGAAACGATATGATCGGGACTAAAAAAGACTTTATATCAATTCCGGCTGCGCCGGAATGACAAGCGAGGAGACGGCAGTGCCGTGTCCCTACGCCAGATTAATTGTAGGGAAACGGCACTGCCGTCTCCTGATTTTGGGTAATATTAATTCCGATGTAACCCGAATTGATATTAGTCCTGATTAACCAACAAATGAGGTAATTGTGCAATGGATAAACTAGCTCAATACCGTCAATACGTTCAGACATTAATCACCCGTTATGCCGAAGATGATGTTTCCGATGATGAAGTCGAAGTGCAACTTATCTGCGACACAGAACGAGATCATTATCAGTGGATGAATGTCGGCTGGGAACACCTTAACCGAATTTATCGAAGCATCATTCACATTGACATCAAAGATGGAAAAATCTGGCTTCAGCAAAATTTAACCGACCAAAATCCAGCGGAGGAATTAGTTGCAATGGGAGTGCCAAGAGAGGATATTGTTTTGGGATTGCAACCCCCATACAAACGACCGTATACTGACTACGGTGTAGCGTAAATAGTTGACAGTTGACAGTTGACAGTTGACAGTTGACCCCTTCGACTACGCTCAGGGCACAGCAGTTGACAGTCTATTCTTATGGTGCGCCAGTCTTAAGATTACTAAAAAAACTTAGGGTTTCCCTACTGACCGAATAGCAGGGGTTTGAAGCACCAGCATGAAGGCAGATTGTGATAAGAACGGAGTTTAAATCTCCATTCTTATCAATTCGCTGTCAACTGTCAACTGTCAACTGTCAACTGTTTATTGAGCCTTAACGCATTTCAGCATCCGCAAAGTAGCCGCGGCTGCGTAATTGCGCTTTGCAGAATCATCGGGAGCAAAACGAGTTCCAACTTCGTTAACAGCGGAAGCAACAGAACAATAAGCAGACATTTGAGTAATAATCGCAGCAGCCCAATGATTTTGAGTGTCTGAAAAAGTTTTAGGCGGTTCTTTTCCAACTAAATTTGGCTGCATTCCCCGCGCCGACAAACCAAATTCTGATGCTCTCCGCAGCACCGCCATCAATTCAGCGCGAGTCACTGACTGCATGGGTTTAAAAGTTCCATCTTGATAGCCACTAACTATTTTATTGTCCCGCGCAAATTGCACTTTTCCGGCACTCCAGCGCGTGCTATCAACGTCGCTATAAGGACGAGTAGAAACATTGTTAGGAAATGTGATGTTAGCACCTTGGATTCCTTTCAATGATTCCAATACTAAAGATACCAATTGCTCTCGCGTAACGGCAAGCTGCGGCCGAAATGTATTATCTTGAGCAAAGCCGGCGACAAACCCAAGGCCCACAGCTTCTTTAATTTCGGAAGCGTAGATATCGCTAGCAATATCTCCGAATGTAGAAGAGCCAGTATTGCCTCCGGTATTTCCTCCGGTATTTCCGCCAGTATTACCTCCGGTATTTCCGCCAGTATTTCCGCCAGTATTTCCGCCAGTATTTCCGATTTGTCCCGGTGCGGCTTGACTGCTAGTGAAATAAAAGTGACCTAATACTTTCCCTTGATAAGTTCTTTTACTAAAGCGCCAAGCGGGATCGAGAGTGATTTTCATAAAGCCGTTAGTATTGCCGTTGGTGCGGCCGATAATTATCGGTTGAGCGTTAGGATCGCTGGGAATTCCCATTAATACCACATTGCCATCAACATTTTGCAATATTAGGCTGTATTTTAATGCTAAATCGGTGCCGGCCATGCGAATGGAAAAGCCGTTGCTGTCTGTGGCGCGGCCGCAAATGCCGGTGAAGTCAAAAGTAGCTAATAACGGATCGACTGTCACGGGATTAGAACCGCTTTCGCTCCAGCACTTCCGTCTGTCTGTGACTTGTTCTACAATAAGCAATTGGTAGCCGGTCAAACCGCCCGGTTGGGCGATCGCAATTACTCGATCTTGGTTAATTTCGGTTTCGTCAAAAGTATATGCTTTCGCCGGAGCGATCGCCCCGAGTGTTAAAATTGCTGAACCGACAAAGGCGGCCGCTGCTCGTACCAGTGAATGTTTCATAGTTTTTCCCTATTTACCCCTTATTTTGGTCAGACATCTCTAGAAGATGAAAAGGTCGCGGTCTTAAGACAACAAGATAGAATTTTACCATTTGTTGTTCCAGCGATCTCAAGTGCGATCGACTCCGGTTAGATCGGATGATATCGTTTCCGGTTGCATCGGAATGATTTAACCGCAGAGGGCGCAGAGGGCACAGAGAGAGAATAGAGAGATTAATACAGGACGATGCTACCGGATTTGATATGATACTGCAATGCGATCGTTAATGCGGTGTTACGATCGCGAGCTCTTAAGCTCGCACTATAGGAAACATATTATTATTCGGATGCCTGTGGAAACGATATTTATTGCCAGAAAGAGCGCAACATACAAAAAAAACGGTGCGTTAACAAGCCTGTAACGCACCCTAAAACAAATATTGAAAACGTGCTTTCTCTAGCTAGCGGAACATACTGCTAACAGAACTATCTTCGTGAATCCGCCAAATAGTTTCGCCCAGCAAATTCGCTACCGAAAGCACCGTCAACTGCTTGAATCGGTTCTCTTCAGGTACGGGAATTGTATTTGTAACAATTACCTCTTCCAAAACTCCGCTAGACAAACGCTCGATCGCCGGAGGTGAAAAAACCGCATGAGTAGCACAAGCATATACCTGTCTCGCACCCTGGCGGCGCAACAATCTCGCGCCTTCGGTAATCGTCCCCGCAGTATCGATCATGTCGTCCACCAACACGGCAGTTTTGCCTTTGACATCCCCGATGACGTTCATCACTTCAGCGACGTTGTGAGCTTGGCGGCGCTTGTCAATAATTGCTAGGGGAGCATCGCCAAGCTTTTTCGCAAAAGATCTCGCCCTGGCGACTCCGCCCACATCCGGCGAAACGACGACAATATCTGTCAACTTCTTGCTCGCGAGATAATCCAACAGCACTGGCGAACCGTAAACATGATCGAAAGGAATGTCAAAATAACCTTGAATCTGAGCTGAGTGCAAATCCATCCCTAAAATGCGATTTGCTCCAGCTTCAGTAATCAAATTAGCTACCAACTTTGCAGTAATTGACTCTCTGCCGGCTGTTTTGCGATCGGCTCTAGCATAGCCGTAGTAAGGAATCACAGCAGTAACTTGTCTTGCTGAAGCGCGGCGACAAGCATCGATCATAATTAATAATTCCATGAGTCGATCGTTCACCGGACAGCAAGTAGGCTGAATCAAGTAAACATCGCAACCCCGAATCGATTCTTGAATTTGAACGTAGAGTTCCCCATCAGCGAACCGCTTGCGAACCATCGGCCCCAAATCGATCCCCAAATAGCGAGCCACCTCTTGGGCGAGGGGAACATTAGCAGAACCGGAGAACAGCCGCAGACGGTCGTGAGCGGAAACCGGCGGCTCGGGAAACGGAAGCGGTAAAGTAGCAGAACGGATCACAGCAGGCCTCTTGCAAGACGTTTATTTAACCGCCATCTTACCATCGGAAATTAGAAATGTTCAGCCAATATTTGGAGAGATTTAACTTTCGGGGCGGCCGCAAGTGTTAACTTAGGCGAACTGAATAGAAGTTGCACAAATATGTCGGATAAACAGGGTTTATGGCTGGCTGTGTGCAGGCAGAAGCGCGATCGCACTTCTGTCTCAATACGGTTCACTTAAGGTTTGTTTGTCATTGCTGTCCTCGCGACGCAAACGAGCGCGTCTGTTTGTCACATTCTTTTTCCCCGTGGACTATCAGTGAACCGTATTGACTTCTGTCTGTGCGTCTCAAAATTGTGCCGACAGTCTATTTGGGGCCCAGACTTGAAGTGCAGCCGCTCAAAATTCGGTCAAAGGCCGAAAGCCACCGGCTTCAAGGTGATAAAAATGCCACCAACAGGCAATAAACTTGCAAAATACTGTAAAAAAAGTTAAGAATCGGAAGCATACTCCTGATTTTTGATATAGCAAAGCAAGGTAAAAATCGATGAGCTTAAGAGAACGGATTGACGCAGAAATCAAAGCAGCGATGAAGTCCAAGGACAAAGTTCGCTTGGAAACTGTTCGCGGCATCAAGAAAGTTATTCTGGAAAAAGAAGTCAGCCTCCGTCCCTCGGGGCAAGAGACGCTGACAGAAGCTCAAGAATTGGAAATTTTGATGCAGATAGCGAAACAGCGCCGGGATTCGATCGACCAATACCGCAAAGGTGGCCGCGAGGACTTAGTGGCACAGGAGGAGGCGGAGTTGGCAATTCTGGAAGAGTATTTGCCGGCGCAGATGTCTGACGAAGAGGTAAGTCAAGTGGTTGACGAGGTGATTGCTTCGGTGGGCGCTACTTCTGCCAAAGATATGGGCAAGGTGATGGGCAAGGCTATGCAGCAGCTTAAGGGCAAAGCAGACGGTAACAGAATTCAAGAGATGGTAAAAGCAAAGCTTAACAGTTGACAGTTGACAGTGGACAGTTGACAGTTGGTAGAAGTCATTAGTCAGCAGTCAACAGTCAGCAGTCAGCAGTCAGCAGTCAACAGTCAACAGTCAACAGTCAACAGTCAACAGTCAACAGTCAGCGGTCATTAGGAAGAATGTAGCAGCCTGCTAATTTTTCGCCTTTGCGATCGCCCAAAAAAACCGCAACTATGGGGCAAACCCCTCCGGGGGAACCCCTGATTTTCGATCGCCCGCTTGCGCCTAATTTCTCAAAGTTGCTCAAAAAGAAGTAAAATGCTAACTTTCATCGGGACTGGGAACTACAGACAGTGAAGTACGATCTTGAGCATTAAAGATTTAACATTCTAAGTCTGCCAGCGATCGTCTATTTTTTGACAGTTTCTACTTAAACTTATGCAGCCACCTATTGCTATTGGAACTCTCCTACAAAACCGCTACCGCTTGGTGAATATTTTAGGTCAAGGGGGATTTGGCCGGACTTATTTAGTAGAAGACGAGGGGCGGTTTAAAGAACGCTGCGCCCTCAAGGAATTGATTCCGATGCAAAGCGGGCCTTACGTTTTGGAAAAATCGAAGGAATTGTTTCAAAGAGAGGCGGCAATACTTTACCAAATTGCCCACCCGCAAATTCCCCAGTTTCGGGCAATATTTGAAGAGAATCAACGTTTGTTTTTAGTGCAGGATTACGTGGAAGGGATGACTTACCGCGAACTGTTGCTCGATCCTTCTACAAGCCGCACTTTCAGTGAAGCAGAAGTCTTAATATTTATCCGGCAAATGCTGCCGGTACTGGCTCACATCCACGCCCGGGGCATCATCCACCGCGATATCTCGCCAGAAAATATCATCCTCCGTGAAAACGATAAGTTGCCGGTACTGATTGACTTTGGAGTGGTGAAAGAACTCGCTACCAAAGTTCAGTCTCCCGAAGGAACAGCCCACGCGACAACTGTGGGTAAAATTGGCTACGCGCCGATGGAACAATTGCAAAGCGGGCGCGCAACGGCCAGCAGTGACCTGTATGCTTTAGCTGTAACGGCGATCGTCCTGCTGACGGGCAAAGAACCGCAGGAATTGCTGGATCAAACAACGCTACAGTGGAATTGGCAGCAGCAAGTACAGGTGAGCGCTGGTTTGGCTTTGGTGCTGAATCGGATGTTAAATCGCTCTCCGGGCGATCGATATCAATCTGTCAGCGAAGTCGCTCAAGCACTCGACACCCAAACTAATTCTAACCCTCAATCTAACGCGCCAACTGCACCACCAGCATCAGCAGTCGTCCAGTCAAATCCTTCGCTAATCGCAACGGTAGCCGTGGGGAGACCACTCGAATCCGAGCCGGTGGTGCCCCTAAGTCCCGGCCCGCAAAACCAGCCAGATCCGCTAATTGAGCCTGCTGGTGGCTCTTTGTGGGATAATCCGGTTGCTGCGATCGGACTGCTAACAGGCTTAGTCATCTTGACAGGCTTCGGTTCCTGGGCATTAGTAGGCTCATTTCTCAACAGCAAACCGAAGCCCACAGCCACTCCGACAGCGCCATCAGTCATAACTCCGACGCCGAGACTAACTCCGCTTCCAACCCCGGAACCTTTGCCAACTCCAACCCCGGAACCTTTACCAAGCCCAACTCCAGAACCTTCGCCAAGCCCAACTCCAGAACCTTCGCCGGAAATCACACCAGAACCTTCGCCGGAAATCACCCCAGAACCTTCGCCGGAAATCACACCATCGCTACCACCTGAACCAACGCCAGCGCCAGAACCCACGCCAACACCAGAACCGACTCCCGCGCCGACTCCCGCGCCCAAACCGACACCCGCGCCAACTCCCGCGCCGAAACCCACACCCGCGCCGACTCCCGCGCCGAAACCCACACCCGCGCCGACTCCCGCACCCAAACCGACTCCCGCACCAACTCCCGCACCAACTCCTGCACCAACTCCTGCGCCGTCACCAACTCCTGCGCCGTCACCAACTCCTGCGCCGTCACCAACTCCTGCGCCGGAACCCGCGCCGTCACCAACTCCTGCGCCGGAACCCGCACCGACTCCTGCGCCTTCACCCTAGTTCTGGCAAAATTCCTCTAGACTTAAGTTGAAGCCAATTACTTACTAGCTTTTGCCAATGAACTCGCTGCTGATTGCTGGAACTGATACTGACGCGGGCAAAACTGTTTTGACCAGTGCTCTGGCTGCTTATTGGCAAATGTATTTTCCCGATCGCAGTTTGGGAATTATGAAGCTGTTGCAAACCGGCACGGGCGATCGAGAACTCTACACCCGTTTATTTAGCCTCGACCAATCCCCCGAAGAACTCAATCCGCTGCACTTTAGCGCGCCTCTAGCACCACCGATTTCTGCCGAACGCGAGGGGAGAGCGATCGAACTCGAAAAGGTCTGGACGGCGCTGCAAAGCCTCACTGAGCGCAAGAATTTTGTGCTGGTGGAGGCTTTGGGAGGGCTGGGTTCCCCTGTAACGCGGGAACTGACGGTGGCGGATATTGCCCGAGATTGGCGGCTGAGGGGCGTTTTGGTGGTACCTGTGAGGTTAGGTGCGATCGGGCAAGCTGTAGCGAATGTTGCCCTCGCCAGACACACGGGCTTTCAGCTTAGAGGCATTGTCCTTAATTGCCCTCAAGCTTGTTCCGAACAAGAAATTGCCGATTTTGCGCCGATCGATTTAATCGAGTCTCTGACTCAAATTCCAGTGTTGGGTACTTTGCCACATTTAGACGATCCAAATGACTTGACAAAATTAGCAGCATCAGCATCAGAATTAGATTTAGAGCGGTTGTTACATGGAGTTAATTTGGTTTCTCAGACTGCTAAATAACCCCATTCTCAACACCTCTGTTGCTCAATCTTCTCTTTCTCTGTGTACTCTGCGCCCTCTGTGGTAAAACATCTTAGATTCTGTGTACTCTGCGCCCTCTGTGGTAAAACATCTTAGATTTTATTTTAACCGCAGAGAGCGCAGAGAGCGCAGAGAAGGAAAAGAGAGTTTTACAAATTATTTAACTGGTTCCCAGGTAAAGAGTAAAACGAGTAAACAACTAACAAATAACAACTAACAAATAACAACTAATATGGTTTCTACTGTACCGAATTTAACCGATTTCGATTTATCTCAGTTGCGGCTGGAGATTAGAAGTTTGCAGCCTCAGCTAGTCGAATGGCGCCGCCGCTTGCACCAAAAACCGGAGTTGGGTTTTGATGAGAATTTAACAGCCCAGTTTATCTCGCAAAAGTTGCAGGAATGGGGAATTGAGCATGAAACTAATATTGCTAAAACGGGTGTTGTCGCAACTATTGACAGCGGGAAGCCGGGGCGAGTTTTGGCAATTCGAGCGGATATGGATGCTTTGCCGATTCAAGAGGAAAATGAGGTGGATTATCGATCGCAGCATGATGGTATTATGCACGCTTGCGGTCACGACGGTCATACTGCGATCGCCCTCGGGACAGTTTGTTATCTCGCCAAGCACAAACACAGCTTTTCGGGTAAGGTAAAATTCATTTTTCAGCCCGCCGAAGAAGGCCCGGGTGGCGCCAAACCGATGATTGAAGCCGGAGTTTTGCAGAATCCTGACGTTGAGGCGATCGTCGGCTTGCATTTGTGGAACAATCTACCATTAGGCACTGTAGGCGTCCGCAGCGGCGCCCTGATGGCGGCTGTAGAAGTTTTTGACTGCACGATTTTTGGCAAGGGCGGGCACGGTGGAATGCCACACCAGACTGTAGATGCGATCGTCGTTACAGCCCAAATTGTCAGCGCCCTACAGGCAATTGTCGCACGGAACGTTAACCCGATCGACTCAGCGGTAGTCACAGTCGGCAAATTCCACGCAGGGCACACCCACAACGTCATCGCCAACACCGCCCAAATCGGCGGCACCGTGCGCTATTTCAATCCCACATATCAAGGTTATTTCTCTAAGCGAATCGAGCAAGTAATTGCCGGAATTTGTCAGAGTCACGGCGCCAATTACCAACTAGATTATTCTTCGATTTATCCACCAGTTATCAACGATTCCAGCATGGCTGACTTAGTACGCAGCGTGGCTGAATCCGTTGTGGAAACTCCTGCGGGAATAGTCCCAGAATGTCAAACAATGGGCGGGGAGGATATGTCATTCTTTTTGCAAGAAATCCCCGGCTGCTATTTCTTTTTAGGTTCCGCAAATCCAGAGAAAAACTTGGCTTACCCGCACCACCACCCGCGTTTTGATTTTGATGAAACTGCGTTGGGGATGGGTGTAGAAATGTTTGTGAGGTGCGTAGAAAAATTCTGTGGTTAGAGTAGAGTCGGCGGTTGAAACCGCGTCTATACAAACAAAACCTGCCTCCGCAGGTTGAAGAATGAAAGGTTAAAATTATGTTATTCAGCAATTAGACTCGGCGGTTGAAACCGCGTCTATACAAATAAAACCTGCCTCCGCAGGTTGAAGAATGAAAGGTTGAAATTATGTTATTCAGCAATTAGACTCGGCGGTTGAAACCGCGTCTATACAAATAAAACCTGCCTCCGCAGGTTGAAGAATGAAAGGTTAAAATTATGTTATTCAGTCCGCGAAGGCGGACTTTGTTTGTGTAGACGCGGTTTCAACCGCCGACTCTAACGAACCGGGTTATCTCGTTTGAAAGATATTCTGCACCATTTTCTTATCCACACTCGCCGCCGCCTTATCCAATTCTGCAATCTCCCCCGAATTCAACTCCCAGCCCAAAGCACCAATATTATCCATCGCCTGCGCCGCCGATTTAGCCCCCGGAATCGGAATAGTTTCTTTGCAGATGCACCAGTTGATTGCTACCTGCGAAACAGTCTTGTTTCTGAACGCCGCTATTTCTCGCAAACAGCCCAAAAGCGATCGCATTCCCGGCAATAATTGCTTGCACGCCAAACCTCGGATACCTTTAGGAATAGAGCCATTTTCCGAATATTTTCCAGTCAGCAACCCCAAAGCTAAAGGACTGTAAGCAATCAATTTTATCCCCAATTCATCGCAAACATCTTTCAATCCAAGTTCTGTTACTGGATAAGTAGAAAGTAGCGAATATTGCACTTGTAAAGTCACAATAGGAACTTGGCGCGAACTAAATCTTTGATGCACCCATTTCAACCGTTTCGGCCCGTAATTAGATAAACCCACTCCCTTGACCAATCCTTGCTCGTAAAGGTCTGCCAAACCGTCCAAAAGAGCCCCCTCTTGCCAAGGTGCATAATTGGCTGTAGACCAGTGCATTTGCACCAAATCCACATTCTTTCCGAGGCGGGAAGCCGAGGCTTTTCCAGCAGATATCATGGATTGTCGCGTCAGTCTCCAAGGATAAGCCGCTAATTTTGTCGCTATACAAATATTGTCTTGATTTGCACCTTGATATTGTTGGGAAAACTGCCCCAAAAGTTGCTCGCTGCGTCCGTTTAATTTCCCGGTTCCGTAGGAATCACCTGTATCAAATAAGGTGACACCATTGTTAACGCAAAGATTGAACGCGGCTTGCAATTCTTCGTCCATACTTTCATCGTAACCCCAGAGTAATCTGTTACCCCAAGCCCAAGTGCCGCAGCCCATTTTTGGTAATACAATTTTTTGATTAGTTGACATTTTTATTGATGATTAATGATTGATATTAGTGTAAGCTATACTGAACAAGTGACCGGGGATGCTCGCACTCGTTCGTCGTTACCAAAGTATCTCACCAGCCCCTCACACGCGAGCGGGGACGGCACTAGGAAGAGACTGAGGAATGATATTAATGATATTATTTTCGCTTACATCCAAACAATAATTTTCCGCTCTTAAGTGCGAGCGTCCCCGCTCGCGTAACCTTCACTCCCCGCTCGCGTAACCTTCACTCCCCGCTCGCGTAACCTTCGCTCCCCGCTCGCGTAACCTTCACTCCCCGCTCGCGTAACCTTCGCTCGCCAGCGCTGCAATATCACGATGTAACCGGATTTGATATGAGGACTTTTTACTTTTTAGATGTGGCTGGTGAGGGCGAAGGTGGGCTGTTTTTTGTAGGTTGATTGGGCTTAGCTTTGGGGTCTGGTTTGGCTGGGGGCGGCGGAGGAAAAGTTGCCGCGCGTCTCGGTATTTGTAGCGCTGTGCGGAATGCAGAAGACGGGAAGAAGGCGCTAAATTGAGAAAGTCGATCGCCCATTGGTTCGGGTGCATCTTCCCACAAGCTTTCGTAGTAGAAGAAAGCGGCACCTAAGCCGTATTGTTGGACTGCTTGCACCTGGGATTTAATTTGCCCTATCGCTACTGGACGATTTCTTAAACCTGTCATAATCCCAACTCCAGTGGGAATTTTTTGCTGTGCTTCTCGCATTTCTGGACGGTTAATCTTGTCCACAAATGATTCTAGATTGGGACGGTACACTTGCACGATCAGTTCGTCGGCAATATCCAAACGCACCCAAGCCAGCCAATCTTGGAGGTGATGTTTGTAAGCAAATTCGTAGTAATTGGGAGAAATTGAGAAAATTGCCTTGGGTTTTGCTGCTTTGACGGCTTGATTTAGTTGGGACATAAAAGCGGTGATTTTATTAGCTCGCCACTTCACCCATGCTGCGTCTTGAGAGTCGGTTGGAGGTGCTTTTTTGGTTTCTTTGGTATACAAAGCCACTGTGTATTCGTCATAGCCAAATTCTGAGGGCAAACTCATATGGTCGTCGAATTGGATGCCGTCGGCGTTGTATTGGGTGGTGATTTCTAGTACGAGTTCGGTAATAAATTTCTGGACTTCGGGATGAAAGGGATTGAGCCAAACTACTTCGCCGCCTGCACCGTTTGATGTTTGACTGCCGTCTTGTTTTTGTGTCAGCCAATCGGGATTGTTTAAGGCTAATTCTGAGGTGGGAGGAGTCATAAAACCAAACTCAAACCAAGGAATTACTAGCAGCCCTTGACGGTGAGCTTGAGCGACTAAATCTCCGATCATATCTTGTCCGTCTAACCCTCTATAAACAAAGGGTTGAATGTCTCTTTGCTGGGCGACTGGGCTGGGATACATTGCATAGCCAGAGTTCCAGACTACGGGATAGATTGTGTTAAAATTTAATCGCTTTAATTGGCTGACAGCCTCGGCTACTTTGCGCCTATCTCTGAGGATGTCTTTGTCGTTTGTCGTCATCCAAACTCCGCGAATTTCTTGGCGGGGTTGCTGGGCGATCGCGCCGATCGCATTATTGACCAACAATACTATAATGAATGAGAGGGCAAACAGCAGTGGGAACAAACGTTTAATCGATCGCGACCAACTGCGAGGAATGATCCGTAATGTCATAATTGTGAATGGTGAGTTAGCTATCAAACACACCCCGGCATAATTTGGTGATAAAATTTGGTCGCTCTACAGTCTACAGCCATTTGTGCTGAATGTGCGATCGTACAATCGCTGAAAATCTGCGATGTAGGCGGGGGGTAAGTGAGAGCATTTTGTCAAAAGTGCTGGCCAATCTTAATTACACACCGCCAGCTCTCCTGACCGGACAGTCCTGTCTGCGGAAGTGCAAGTGCTGTACAATATCGGGGAAAGGAATATTTCGATCGAACATCTGTAATTGTGAAAGATTTAGTCTTAATTGGTGGCGGTCACAGTCATGCTATTGTATTGAAAATGTTCGGCATCAAACCGCTGCCCTCCGTGCGGTTGACTCTGATTAGCGATGTCCTGTACGCGCCCTATTCGGGGATGTTGCCGGGACACGTTGCCGGGTTTTACGATTATGATGAATGTCATATCGATTTGCGATCGCTCGCCGAATTTGCCGGGTGTCAAATATTGGTCGATCGGGCGATCGCGATCGACTTTAACAAAAATTTAGTAATTTGTCAAACCAGCCCTCCAATTAACTTTGACGTGCTGTCTGTGGATATCGGCAGCACTCCCGCGACTATATCAGTTCCAGGTGCGGCAGAATACGCAATTCCAGCTAAACCCGTACCGGAGTTTTTAGCTAGCTGGAATCAGTTAATCTCTGCAACGCAAAACTATCCAAAAAAACCTGTACGAATCGCGATTGTTGGTGGCGGCGCGGGCGGCGTAGAATTAGCATTGAATATGCAATCTCGTCTGGCGAAGGAAGAAGGAAGAAGGAAGAAGGAAGAAGGAAGAGGGAAGTCGGAAGAGGGAAGAAGGAAGAGGGAAGTCGGAAGAGGGAAGAAGGAAGAAGGAAGAGGGAAGAGGGAAGAAGAAAGAAGGAAGAAGGAAGAAGGAAGAGGGAAGAGGGAAGAGGGAAGAGGGAAGTTCGGTAGTGGATTTTGTAACGGATGGATTTTAAAGGAGAGAGGAAAGTTTAAGCAGGAAGAAGGATTAGAAATTCATTTGTTTCATAGCGGTGCTGAATTGATGCCTGCACATAACAAACGGGTTCGCCGCCGCCTGAAAGAAATTCTGATTAGTCGCGGCATTCAACTGCATCTAATGGAAAAAGTTAGTGCTATAGAAAAGCAAGAAATGATGGAAATAACATCCGATTCTCAATGCCCAATGCCCAATGCCCAATGCCTAATGCCCATTTACCAAATATACTGTGAATCTGGTTTGAAGATTGAGTGCGATCGCATTTTTTGGGTGACACAAGCATCCGCCGCCCATTGGATCGGAGAATCTGGTTTAGCAACTGACTCAAACGGCTTTATGCAAGTCAACGATTGCCTGCAATCAGTCTCTCACTCCAACGTATTTGGGGCTGGAGACATCGCGGCGATGGTTAATTATCCCCGTCCCAAAGCAGGGGTGTTTGCTGTGCGTCAGGGCAAACCGCTGTTTGAAAATTTGCAGCAGTTTTTATTGCAAAAACCGCTGAAACCCTTTGCACCGCAGGAGAAATATTTAGGCTTAATCGGTACTGGGAATAAAAGGGCGATCGCATCTCGCGGATCGTGGATGTGGGAATCAGCGCTACTGTGGTACTGGAAAGATTGGATCGATCGCCAATTCATGCAAAAATTCAGTAATCTACCCAAAAAACAGCAATAGTAAATCGAAATACATTCAACTATAATCTTCTCTTTTATTCTCTTACTCTGCGTACTCTGCGCTCTCTGCGGCTAATAAAAAAAGTTCATTTAGTTGACAGTTGACCGCTTGACAGTTGACAGGTAAACACAACTACCGTCAGAGGAGCGAGTGATTTCGTGGTTTGACTGCTCTTCTATCCAATCAGTACACCACGAAAGCCAGCATTTTGTCAAGACACCTGCTACAGATACATATCAAATCTGCATGGGATTTCCGATATTATGGCAGCGGGCGCTTTGAAAGTGCGATCGACTGAAGGAGGCACCCTTGGCACCCAGGAGACAAACCCCCCGTGTAGGCGCGCGATCGACTTTTTTAAGTTTATTGGCACTTTCGCGGAACATTACAGCTCAAACAAAATCAAAACTACTATAGATTAGAATTGGGAATCGGGAATTGGAAATCGGGAATTGCTTCCCATGACAACTATCAACCATCAACTATCAACTGTCAACTGTCAACTATCAACTGTCAACTGACTAATGACCTATTTTCGCTCTGCTTTAATTTTGACATTAGGTTTTTGGCTGCTACCGATAGCAGTGCGATCGCAATCTGTCGTTCCAGCGAATGACGGCACTAATACTGTTGTCAATCAGGAGCAAAATCGCTTAAACATTAGCGGCGGACAACTGTCGGGAAACGGCGCCAATCTCTTTCACAGCTTCAGCCAATTTAATCTCAGTGAAGGTCAAATCGCAAATTTTCTCACTAATCCAAATATTCAAAATATTTTAGGGCGGATTTCCGGTAGCAATATTTCCGTCATTAACGGTCTGATTTCTGTAAGCGGCGGCAACTCAAATTTATTCCTGATGAATCCGGCGGGAATTGTCTTTGGTCAAAATGCCAGATTAAACGTGCCTGGTTCTTTTTTGGCTACAACTGCTACAGGTATCGGTTTCGGCGATCGCTGGTTCAATTCTGCTGGAATTAATGATTATAAAGCTTTACTGGGAAATCCCAATCAATTTAATTTTAATAACTCACAAGTCGGTGCAATTGTAAATGCAGGAAGTTTGGCAGTTGGCAAGGGTCAAAATTTAACTTTGCTGGGCGGTACAGTAATTAATAGTGGGCAATTATCGGCGCCGGCCGGTCAAATTACGGTGGCTGCTGTTCCGGGACAAAATGCAGTCCGCATCAGTCAAACGGGTAACTTATTGAGTTTAGAAATTACTCCATCTTTGCCGTCAGAAAAATCTGCGATCGCCCCTGCTGCTACTTTACCTCAGTTGCTGACGGGCCCAGGAGTAGCGTCAGCCACAGGTTTAACAACCAACGCACAAGGTCAATTGGTACTGACGGGCGGCCAAACAGTGCCGATAAATGCCGGAAGTGCGATCGTCTCGGGTACTGTAAATGTATTTGCCCCTGCTGGCCAGACTGGCGGCACGGTAAATATTTTAGGCGAAAAAGTCGGATTGTTCGGCGCAAATATTAATGCTTCCGGGACTAACGGCGGAGGTGTTGTGCGCGTCGGAGGCGGTTTCCAGGGGCTCGAACCAGTGTTAAATGCCCAGGTAACTTATGTTAGTCCTGATTCTACGATCGCCACAAACGCGATCGACCGCGGCAACGGTGGCACAGCCGTAATTTGGTCAGACAATACCACTGGTTTCTTCGGCAATATTACTGCTCGCGGCGGCACTGCCAGCGGTAACGGCGGCACAGTCGAAGTTTCTGGCAAAAATGCTCTAACTTTCCAAGGACAGGTCGATACCCGCGCGCCTAACGGGGCGATCGGCAATTTGTTGCTCGATCCGGCAAATATTACCATCGTCAGCGGTAACGGCATTCCCAGCGCGCGATCGACCGGCGGGGAACTCCAAGCCACAGGATCGCCCGCTGAAACATCGATCTCAGACGCGCAGTTGGAACAGATGGCTGCCGGCAGCAACGTAGTTTTAGACACTCCGGGCTACATCACCGTCCAAGACTTGCCCGACAACCAACTTTCACTGCAAGCGAGAACCGGAGACAGCGTAACATTTAGAGCGGGCGGAGTGTTTTTTGTCAACGATCCCAAGGATTTAATCGAAACTCAAGGCGGCAACATCAACATTTTTGCCAGCAGCATCTCTCTGGGGCGGCTGAATGCAAACGGTGGCAATATTGCTCTCACTGCTAGCGGCATTGACTTCAGGGGCGGCAACAATTCTGTCAGCAGTGCGGGGGGAACAATTAGCTTGCAACCCAACGACGGCAGACAAATTCGGATTGGCGGCAGCGGGGATAATTTAGGGATTTTGGACTTAACGGCAACGGATATCGCTGCTTTGGCAGGGGATTTTGGCTCGATCGCGATCGGGCGTCCCAACAGCAGCTCGATCGCGATCGTCACACCCATTACCTTCAACAGTTCGCTGACACTTCAAGGCAACTCTATCGCGATCGACAATCCCCTAAGAACGACTGGCAGCGCTAGTTTGACTCTCGATGCGTCCCAAACTGCGATCGGCGCAAACATTTCGACATCCGGCGCCGATCTCACTTTGACAGGCAACTTCTCCCTAAATGCTGATGTAGCTTTGAGCACTCAAGCTAGGGGCAACATTCTGTTCTCCGGCAGCCTAGACGGAACTCGCGCCCTTAGACTTGACGCTCAGAGAGTGCTGTTCGGCGGTACAGTCGGTCAAGCTGCGCCCCTAGCTAGTTTGACTGTCAACGGCCGGAGTACCGAGCTATCCGGTGCGATCGCGACTGCGGGCAACATCACTTTCAACAGTGCCGTCACAGTCGATCGCACCGCCACCCTCGCCGCCAGTACCGGCAATATCACTTTTGCCAATACCCTCGACAGCACCCCGGGCGGCGCAAATAATTTGACCCTGCGCGCTGGTGGCAACATTACTTTTGGGGGTTCCGTCGGTCAAACTCAGAGCTTGGGCCAGCTCTCGGCTGACGCTCCTAGCATCACGGCGACTTCGAGAATTACCGCGCGCAATTTGACCCTAAACGCCCGAGATCCCGCTACCCTCGGAGGGGACAACGGGGCGGGTTTACCAGCCGATATCAACGCAGGAAACCTACTCTTAGAGGGCAATTTAAGGACGGATGGCGGCAGCATCAACCTGCAAGCAACTCGCGAGGTGAGGACTGGCAATATTACCTCCAACGGCGGGAGCATTCGAGTTGAGGGAAATACTGTTACTGCCGGTACGATCGACTCCTCATCAGCAACGGGAACAGGCGGCGCGATCGCACTCAAAAGCAATACCGGCCCTTTAACTGCCGGCTCTTTGAACGCTTCGGGAGCGATCGGCGGCAATATTGACCTCACCTCCCAAGCCGGAATTTCCGCTCTCGATCTCACCTCCCGAGGCACTCAGAGAAACGGTGGCACCGTCTCCCTCAGCGCGACAGGTAACATTCTGTTGGGTTTTATCGATGCTAGAGGCGGCAAACAAGACGGCACAGGTGGCAACGTTGATGTGACAACCCTTGGTTTATTTCGATCGAACAATGTTTTCACCGACGATATATCTGGCAATCTTTCCAGCAGTATTTCTACCGCCGGAAGTGCCAGAGGCGGCGCGATCGCAATTCGGCACGGCGGCGGTAGCAATCGACCATTTGTAGTTGGCGGCGCGATCGACAATGGAACCAAGGGAAGCATTAATTCTGGCGAGGGAAACACCATTTTCCCCAATCTTGCTTTTGGGGAAACTTACACCCAAGGAAGTTTACCAAATCTGATTTCCCTAATCGCACCAACTCCCGCAGCAACTCCCGCACCAACTCCAACTCCCGCACCAACTCCAACTCCCGCACCAACTCCCGCATCAACTCCCGCACCAACTCCAACTCCAGTGTCCGTAAATCCTGAGCCTGGGCGATCGCTTCCGGCATCTTTGCAAGTAGAATTGCGATCGCCAAATCGAGACAAGCATTCTCCAATTAGCCCGGATATTTTCACTCCTTCTCGCAGATACGATCCGGCAGGCTCGGGAGTGTTAGCATTTGAGAGAACCTTCACTCGCGAGTACGAAAAACATCTAAAACTGCCCGCCAGAACGCCGATAACTAATATGTCGGTAATTTACGAAACTCTTCGCAAAAACGAACAAATTACCCGCGTAAAATCGGCAATCATTTATATGAATTGGGTCAGCGGAACCAACGGGGCAGCGAAAGAAAATAGTTCGGTGCTGGTGGCAAGTAGGAATTTATCTAATGTATTTCCTACAATCAAAAACCTCACATCCGAGTCTTCTAGCTCCTTAGAAAACAAGTTAGGAAAGAGCCTCCAACCAGCCGACAAAGAAATTTCCGATGTTCCTAACGGGGAGCAGTTAGAATTAGTATTAGTCACAGCTAACGCTCAACCAATACGCATTTTAGTTCCCGCAATAACGCGTTGGCAGGTATTGCAACTGGCAGAATTCCTGCAAACCGAAATAACTAATCCCAGAAGAAGAAACAGCATCAGTTATTTGGATGCAGCCCAAAAACTTTATCGGTTGTTAATTGCGCCCATAGTCACAGAATTGGCAGCTTTAAAGATTGACAATTTAATTGTAATTCCGGCAGCAGGTTTGCGAAGCTTGCCCTTTGCTGCCCTTCACGATGGCAAACAATTTTTAGTAGAAAAATACAGCATTAGCGTCATCCCGAGTCTGAGTTTGACGGATACCCGCTACCAGAATATTGCTGACGATGAAGTTTTGGCGATGGGCGCGTCGGTATTTCAAGATAAAGCGCCATTACCGGCGGTACCGGTGGAGTTAGAGTCGATCGCGCCGCCGACGCGCGGAAAATCATTTTTGAATCAAGATTTTACCCTCAGAAACTTGCAAGCTCAGCGGACAAATCATCCGTTTGGTATCATTCATTTAGCAACTCACAGCGAATTCCAGCCCGGGCAACCGACTAATTCTTACATTCAATTGTGGGATACTAAGTTGCTCATCACTGAAATGCCGAAGTTGGGGTGGAATGAACCGCCAGTGAATCTCTTAGTTTTAAGCGCGTGCAGTACCGCTTTGGGCGACGAAGAGGCAGAGTTGGGGTTTGCCGGTTTGGCGGTAGCTAGCGGTGCGCGATCGGCTTTAGCGAGTTTGTGGGAAGTCAGCGACGAGGGAACTTTGGGGCTGATGACAGGGTTTTACCGGCAGTTGCGCGCCCCCAGACGCGAGGGGAATGTGACGATTAAAGCCGAGGCTTTGCGGCAAGCGCAATTGGAGATGCTGCGGGGGCGCGTGCGGATTCAAGACGGGCTGCTGCGAGTCGAAGGGCTTGCTTTACCTCTAATTTTGCCTCCGGAAATTGCCGCGCGGGGCGATCGAATCCTTTCCCATCCCTATTATTGGGCCGCCTTCACCATGATTGGCAATCCCTGGTAATTGGCGATTAGTGAGGTACGTAGTTGGGCTTTAGCCCTCTTAGGTACGTAGTTGGGCTTTAGCCCTCTTAGGTACGTAGTTGGGCTTTAGCCCTCTTAGGTACGTAGTTGGG